>JAEXJU010000055.1 GCA_023448955.1 Bacteroidota bacterium | reverse complement strand
TCCTGCAACCGCGCAATTCTGATTGAGAATGACGACTCCGTTCGGTTCTACTGTTATTAGATTTTTCAGGATTCCGTTGTAGCCTTCTTTTGCAATGGTTTTGTAAGAATTTGGCAAATAACCTTTTCTGGCTGCTTTAGCAAACGTATAAACAAACATTGATGAAGCTGAAGCCTCAAGATAATTACCTTTTTCTCCACCTTTATCCAACACCTGATACCAAAGTCCGGTTTTTTTGTCCTGAACTTTAACCAAAGCTTCTGAATACGATTTCAAATAACCAATCAACCTTTGTCTTCCAGGATGATTTTCGGGTAAAAAATCTAATACATCTACAATAGCCATTCCGTACCAGCCCATTGCTCTTCCCCAGAAATTGGGCGAAAGCCCTGTTTGTTTGTCCGCCCAAGCCTGTTCTTTACTCTCGTCCCAACCGTGATATAACAATCCGGTTTTGGGATCTACCATATGTTTCTGGATGATATCGAACTGATTGACGATATCGTTGTAGGCTTTAGTCGCTTCTATCTCTGTCGAAAATAGTTTTGTATAGTTCGCATAAAATGGCTCTCCCATATATAAACCATCCAGCCACATTTGGTTTCGATAAATTTTCTTATGCCAAAAACCGCCTTCCGAAGTCCTTGGATGATTGTCTAACTGTGAACGCAGCAGTTTTATGGCTTTTAAATATTTATCATCTTTTGTGACCGAATAAAGATAAATCAGGACATTGCCTGAGTTAAGCATATCGATATTGTATTTACTGAGATCATAGGTTTTGATGGTTCCATCTTGATTGACCAATTCATCTGCGTAAGCTTTGATATATTCAAAATACTGATTATTTCCGGTTTTTTTGAATACTTTCTCCGCAGCTTTTAGAACCAACCCATTCGGATAACTCCATTTTGGTGTTTTAAAAAAATCCAACATCCAGGCTTCCGGGAAACGTTTCATCTCGGATTGCATCATTCGTTCTGACCAAGGCAAGTTTGTTGAAATAGTTTCAGATCCCATTGTTTGAGTAACCTGAGCCGTCCTTTGTAAAGGTTTCTGAGCACAGGAAAATAAGATCACAAATGCAATCACTGATAAACTCAATTTTTCTAAACCCTTCATTTTAATATAATTTTTGAGGCATTAAACATTAAGATGATGCTCTTTTTATAATTTTCCTTCTTTATCCAGCTGATTTAATTTTTTATTTAAATCATCATAAAATTCTGATTCAGAATGTATACCGCCAAGTTCTTGTGACCAAGCGCCCAAAAAATAATATGATACATTTTTTACTTTTTTGAAGACTATTGTGTGGGTTGATTTAGTTTTGACATATTTTTCAAAACTATCGACTGGATAAAACACCACCATTCCAAGATTATCTTCTTTCTTCGCCAGCGTCTGCATACCATAAGTTGCAATGTAAGCCCATTTATTATTTTTACTAACAGCCTGCCTTACGGGAATATTATCAAAGGCAACAATTCCTGTAGCCAAACCGGAAATTGGACTGCTCAAGTCCAAATCTACTTTAACAAAACGATCCCTATTAAAAATAGTTAGCCTGGACTGAAGATCTACAGCATCTCCCCAGGTTTTCCAGCCTCGATAATTGATAACGGCATAAGAACTGTTTTTCTCATTGGTAACTTTGGCTGTTGTACTTTTTACGATTTTAAAAGTTTCTATATAATCATTCCGCTCATCATATCTTCCATAAGAACCAATCCCAATGGTGCGGCCAGATTTGAGAATATCCTGTCCCCAAAATGCGTCGTGATGGTAAGATTCAAAACCATCCTGACCAACTTCCGGTAAAACCAAAGTATTGATTTTTTTGCCAAAAATATCAGTCGCGTTTCTCCAATCCAGATAAAGTCTGTAACCAACCTGATTATTTTCCAAACCAATTCCTTCGTACCTGATATACGACGAATGGTCTGTATGTTCCGCAGGAATAATGAGTTCATTAACATTTCTGAATCGTCCTCCGATGTATTGATTTCCTTCCCATTTCCCGCCTTCTTTCACAGATAATTCTGCATAAGAAAAGGGAGCGTTACCATTTTTTTTAATTGCACTAATAATATCCGACTGTGCAGAACAGCTTAGGAAGTTTATAAAAAGACCGGAATAAACAATTCTAAGTAATATTTTTTTCATTTTTAATCTTTTTTAATGCAAAAGCGCAAGATTTATCTACTAATTCTATGTTTAAATTTGCAAAATACTTCAATTGCGCTCAGTATGACATTGCATATATTATTTGATTATTTTAAAATCCCAGTTGTCTTTTCCAGCCAGGATTTTTTTTTCGGAATAGTCATTCACCTCATTTATTGATAATTGATGCGACCAGAAAACCCGCTTTTCAGTATTGGCTCCAATTCCTTTAGAATTGGATTCGCCATAGAAAGTTGTTTTCTCTGCATAGGGCTTACTCCAGTTGTGCCACCCTTCAGGTTTTATAATATCTGAAATTTCTGTGTTGATAAAAACTGTTTTGGCAAAAGGTCGCCAAGGTCTTCCGAGATAAACAGACTGTGGTTTTGCATCGCCCGTGATTTTGCAATCGATAAAGACAAATCCGAACTTTTTACCTTCCGGTGTAGATGCCGCTGTGAGATATGTTGCACTTTCTTTTGCATATATAATACAACTTTTAAAAACTGCTGTTGCCGCACCGAAAATAAAATCAGTCGTTCCCTCGATGTAACAGTTTTTGAAATAATGACGAATTTCTTTTTTTGGTGTTACTACATCTTGCTCGCCTTTCAAATATAATGTGTCCTGAAATCCGAGAAATCTGCAATTTTCAAAAATGGCTTTATCTCCGGTAATCAGAACGGCTACGGCTTGTCCAACCTTTCCTGCATCATTTTGAAAGGTGATATTTCTGGCTGAAAAATTATCAGAAAAAATAAAAATGGTTGATGAACCTGTTGTGCCTATTTCTTTTCCATCGGCATTTTTTTTGGAAGCATAATCATCATTAACGATAATCGTTTCTGATGCACTTTCACCTTCAAATAAAATAGCACCTTTGGTTGCAGGCACGGTAATTTTCTCCCGGTAAATTCCATTTCTGATAATGATCTTTGTTTTAGAATCAAGATTGTTTTCCGCTGCATCAACCGCTTCCTGAACTGTTTTGAAATCTGCTCTTCCTTCCTTTGACACAGTATAAATTGTTTCAGAATTATTTATAACGCTGAAAGAATGGATACACATCAATATAATAATGGATATGAGAGACAATAAAATATTTCTGGTTTTCATTGATGATGATTATTAGCAGGATTCTATTAACAGGTCGCTCCTACGGAGCTCTTTGTTCTTTTAAATATTTTGTTACAAACATATCGCTCCTACGGAGCTGAAATTTTTTCGTATTTTCTAAATTCTACAAACATACCGCTCCTACAGAGCTATTGATTGTGGCTAATCTTGAAATCTACAAATATACCTCTCCTACAGAGCTGAAATTTTTTCGTGTTTTCTAAATTCTACAAACATATCGCTCCTACGGAGCTTTGTTTATCAATTTCATTAATACTATTAAAAGGTCGCTCCTACGGAGCTTCAAATTTTAATTTCTATAATTTATTGTTCTTTTGAGTTATGACAATCTTTTAAATATACAAGTTTCCACCCCAATTGGAGTGAAAACCTGTATGAATTTAACAATTAATAATGTGGCCTGAGAATCTACAGACTGCATTAGTTCACTAAGTTTATTTTTTAATAATCTTTTTAGTAACCATTCCTCTGTCTGTTGCAATGCTAACTATATAATTACCTGTAGAAAGATTTCTCAGATCAATAGAATCTGTTGCATTATCAAGATTTTTAACCAGCACTCCTGCGAAATTATAGACTTTCACATTCAATATTTTTTCTCCGACAACATTGATTTTCAAATAATCTGTAACCGGATTTGGATAAACAGAGATTTGAGTTTTGTTAATATCAGAAGTTGCTAATGCATAAGTCGTTTTGATGTAATACAGATTTGTAGTATCACCTTTCGTGATGCTGTGCGCTCCTGCTGCAACATTTGGTATTGTAACGATACCATTTACAGCCGTGTAATTAGTTCCGTCGAACTTCATATTCTTGGAGAAATCTGCATCAAAAACCAAGACTAATGTAGATGAAGCTGTAGTTGTATAGCTGATATTAGTAGAAGATTCCATTTTGAATCGCTTGGTTAAAGTCAGTCCGTCATAAGTAGCGGATCCGTCCGTAGAATTCATGTTACCTGTAATGGTGTAGAACAAACTGGATTTAGGCGGATTAGCTGTTGTGAAGTTATGGATCATCCCGTCTGTGTCGCCCGGATTTCCAGGAGTTCCTACTTTTACACTTCCGCTGATCGAAACCGTATTTCCTGAGCCAACAGTTGTAACTGTGTAATCGATATTGGCTGTTGGTGTTCCTGTAATAGTGATTGTTTTATCAGCTGAACTTTTTGCAAAAGATAATCCGCTTGCCGGAAGTCCCGTTACGACAACATCTGTTGCGTCTCCACCCCAGGTAAATACAATTGGTGCAATCGAAGTTCCGGAAGATACCGTCTGATCTTTGTTTCCTGAAGTATTAACCAGAGTCTGTGTACTGCCTTCTGCCTGGATATAAACCATTGATGTTTCATAATTGGTAAGTGCAGATTTCAAAGCCGCAATAACCGTGTAAGATTTATCATCAACAGAATTATCAAAAACCCATTTGAAATCGCCTCCAAGAACACGGCCTCCATAAAGTTTAACATTATCCTTAGCTGTTGCAGGATCCTCAACCACCAGATTTTTCACATATAATGATGCATCTGTATCAAAATTATTGTAAACATTATTTCCCTTAAATGATTTTACTGAATTAGGAACCATTTCATCTCTGGTTGCAGCAACGTAAGCATCAAAATCAATAGTTGAGCTAATTTTTCCCGGAATGTTGTAGAGCGGATTTGGATCTCCGTACGCAACAAAACGCATAGAATTAGTGCCAATGTCTGCATCCATAGTATTATTAAATGCCTTGATCATCCCGCCGTCTTCACCGGAAAAAGTTCCCTGATTAGTAGGATCATTCATCTGTTTTGCAGGATTCCAAACATCGGTTCCCTGAAGCGAAATCATCATAGGATTTTTTGAATTCCTGAAATAATTACCTTCTAAAAACAATGATGAGCCTTCCGTGGAACCGGAACCATATTTGGCAACACCATCAAAATAATTATTGTAAATATGAGCTGAATAAAAACGGACTCTCGGATGTCTGGAATCTGAATGATCGAACCAGTTATGATGATACGTTACGTATAATCCCGTAGTGGTGTTCTCACTAAGTCCCAATAAACTTGCTTTTCCGGAATCCCAGAAGTGATTGTATGAGTATGTGGCAAATGTTGTCCCTTTATTATCCAAAGCACCATCACCCTTGATCTGATCTGCATCACTTCCTGCATTCCCATAAAAAAGGTCATTGTTATGAACCCAGATATAAGAATTATCCTGCTGCATACCGATATTATCTCCTTCGCTGCTATCGCAGTTCATAAATCCAAGATTAGCGATCTCTATGTTAGTTGCATTCTTCACGCGGATTCCCCAGCCATTGGCGACAGCATCATCACCAACACCTTCAACCGTTATATAACTGGATGCGTTATTCTTGTTTTCTACCACAAGATCACCACCTTCCATTACATCAAAATCCGTAATATTACCTACGAGACGAAAGATGTAAGGTCTTTTGTCAATTCCTTTCTTAATGCCTGAGAAAATATTCTGAAAACCAACATAATTAGTTGTGCTGCCATTATTATTGGTAATAACATTGAAGGAAATCGTGTTTTTGCTTTTTTGGGTAATGTATAAAATTACAGCATTATCTTTCGGTGTACCATCGGCTTTATAACCACCCGGAACACGGCCTCCATTGAAAGCAAATCCATTTCTATCCTGCGGAAGAACCGTTAGTGAACCTGTTGTGGAACCAGAACCTTCTGCTCCCAGAATTACCGGTTTTACAGTGATGGTATAATTCCCAGCTTTCAGTCCCGGAATATCTGCTCTGAAATAGGATCCGTAACTGCGGATAAGATAATCATCTACAAGCTTGTTTACTACGCCTTCTCCGGAATAATAAACATTATATCTTGCCGCATTCTGTACCGGCTGCCATTTTACAAAAGCAGACTCTAACCAGCCTCTGGACTCTGTGAATGTAACAGACTGTCCTGATGCCTGTAGGAAAGCAAGCATAAAGAATACATAAAGTAGTTTTAGTTTATACATATAAAATTTATTTAATGAGTTTATTTACGAGTTATATAAAAGTTTATTATTATTTAAAGTTCTGCAAAGAACCCATCTCATTAACTCATTTTAAATAATAATGCTTTGATTTTTCAGAAATTACAAGGCAATAGTTTCCTTAGAGTCATCTCCGTCAGGGTATAAAACCCTGACAGAGTGATTCTTCAAAAAAAATTAAAAATATAATAACTTAAAAATCCAGATCAGCGTAAACTAGTAGCCGTAATCCTGTGTCAGGTTATAGTTAGACTGAATGATGTCATTGTAAATTGGCAACAATTCTTTTCTGTTGGCTTCAAAATATTGAGCATAACCTTTTAAAGGGTCACTGATGTATTGTGCATTCACGGCCGCTCTCCAATTGATTGCTTTGTAACCTGATGGCGCCGATGCCGGAGTTGGTGTATAATAAACATCAGATCTACTAACCCCAGCCGGGACATAAATATCAATGGCCTGAAGTGCTGCCTGTGCTGTTTTTGTTTTATCGTAAGCAGATTCTTTATAATATAAAATAGAAGGGACATTAGCATATTGCCCTGTTCCGCTTAAAAAATTTGAAAGTTTCTGCTTGGTTTCCGCAATTTTAGTTGCTAGAAGATTCCAACGGATGAGATCATATTTTCTAAGACCTTCACCACCAAATTCCAGTAATCTTTCGTGAACGATATAATCGAAGAAGCCGGCTTTGTCAGTTGGAATAGTTCCGGCCTGTCCAAGATTTCCTGCGTACGCTCTGTTTCTTACCAGTCTAACTGCATTGATGGCATCCTGAGAAGGAGAACCATTCAGCTCATTATCTGCTTCTGCGAACATCAGAAGAATATCTGAGTAACGTAACAATGGCCAGTCAATAGCCAGGTTTTGTGCGGTTCCTGTAATATTAGTCCAGGATTTTCTGAATTTTCCGTCTGTACAAAGTGCGCCAGTCGCCAAGATTGCCTGGTTGGCATCATTAATTTGCATAGAAGCCACTGTAAGGTCTCTCCTAACATCGAATTTTCCAAATTCATAGAAGTAAGTTGCAATTGCATTAATACCTCCACTGCTTTTCCAATTAGAATTATCACCGTGTCTCATTCCATTGAAATAACCTATTTTACTGTCAGTCGCTGCATTTCCTCCGAATGCGCCTGCTGCAAAGATAACTTCCTTGGCTGCATCTTCCGAATTATCATGCAATGCTCTGAATACGGCTTCAAAACTTTGATTCAAGGAATGTTCGCCAGACGTCATAATATCTTTACATTCATCATAAGCTATTTTGTAATACACCTGAGAATTAGAACCTTTTGCCATCACTCTTGGTTCTCTTCTTAATGAATAACCAGCTCTTGCCAATGCTATCCTCGCTCTCAGTCCTTTTACGGCTGCTTTTGTAATTCTTGTATTAGAAGTATTTGATTTTGATTTCCAAGGCACCAAGGCTGATGCGGTAGCAAGGTCTGCAATTATTTTGTCATAAATCACATCTCTGTCAGTTTTTGGAAGATAAACAGTTTCCAAATCGGATGACGGAACCATCTGCATCGGAACATCGCCCCAGTTTTTGATCAGGTCAAAATAGAATTGTGCTCTAAGTGTAAGCGCTTCACCAAGATACCTGTCCATCAATGCCTTATCTGCTGCAGAACCTGTCTGATAAACCGGAGAAAGTGGAATGTTCTTGATACAAAGATTAGCTCTTTCAATTCCGGAGTATAATTTCAGGAATGGCCTGTTGAGATCCGGGTTGGATGTACAAGCACCGTAAGTACTAATTCCTCTTCTGTCATTACAGTTGTAGTCTCCGGAGAGTTTAAAATCGTCAGCAGACTGTGGAAAATATAAATTGAGTCTTTGTCCATAAGCATCATCGCCAATTATCTGGTTATAAACTCCGATCAATGCTGTAAATGTATCGGCAGTACTGTCAAACTGCTGCGACTCGTCGGAACTGGAAATATTTTCAGCATCCAGGAAATCACTGCACGATATAGATGTGCTAAAGATCACCAGACAGCCAAGAATATAAATTAATTTGTTAATTTTCATTTTTTTTGAATTAAAAAGTTACATCAATACCTGTTAAGAAAAACCTGCTTCTTGGGAAAGCTGCATAATCTACACCCGGAGTAAGGGTGCTTTTTCTTGTACTTACTTCCGGATCATATCCCGAGTAACCTGTAATGGTAAATACATTATTTGCGGTAGCATATAATCTGAAGTTTGTAATTCCGAGCATTTTTAATGAATCTTTTGGCAATGAATAACCAATCGTTATGTTATTAAGTCTCAGGAAAGATCCATCTTCTATCGCATAAGAGTGAAGGAAATAATTTCCACCCGTTGGCGTCCACATTGTAGTATTGGCATTCAGAGCTGCAAGTCTTACAGGATCAAGCACTTTCTCGCTGCCATCATACCATTTCCATCTATTGGCCATATCTGCAAGCATATTCTGATCATAATACTGGTACTTAGTTGTAAATTCGATTTTATTAGCATTATAAACTTTGTTTCCAACTGAGAAGTTGAAGAACAAACTCATATCAAAATTCTTATATCGAAATGTCTGGTTGAATCCTCCGTAAAACTTAGGCTGAGCATTACCAAGATCTGTTTGGTCTTTTATATCGATGACACCATCTCCGTTCAGATCTCTTAATTTAAGGTCGCCGGGTTGAGGTGCTTTGTTACCCAATGCCACAGATCCTGAACTTGCAATTCCCTGTTTCAAGGTGTAACGGTTTGTAGCCGGGTTAAAATCAAAATCACTGATTTCATATCTGCCTTCGGTCACATAACCGTAGAAAGTACCAACTGGCGCTCCGATCTGCACTTTGAAGTCTGAAAGATTATTTACCCAACCCGAAGGAACTAAATAAAAATCTGTCCCTGACTGAGTCAGTGGTCCTAAACTCTTGATCATATTTTTATTGGCTGCAATATTGAAATCTGCTTTCCAGTTGAAGTTTTCATTATTTACAACCACTGCTCCCAAACTGAATTCCAAACCTTTGTTCTGGGTTTTTCCTGAGTTTTGATACTGGAATTCGTAGCCAGATGTCTGAGGAATTTTAGCTAATAATAATAGATCTTTAGTATCTGTAATATAAGCATCAATAGCTCCGTAGATTCTGTTATTAAACAAGGAATAATCCAATCCGACATTTTGAGATACAGTTGCCTCCCATTTTATATTAGAATTTGCCATTATATTTCCAGCAGCTGAACCTGTAATAATTCCTACGCCAGCAGTATAACCATAAGAGCTGGAAGGCGTATAAAACGTCTTATATAAGAACGATGCAATTCTGTCGTTTCCGGATTGTCCGTAGCCTGCACGAAGTTTAAGATCACTAATTACCCTAGAATCTTTCAGGAAATTTTCTTCCCCGATTTTCCAGGCTAATGATGCAGACGGGAAGTTTGCCCATCTGTTTGCTGTTCCAAAAGAATTGGAACCATCTCTTCTGATGGAGAATGTAGCGATATATTTATTATTGTAAACAAAGTTAGCACGTCCGAAGAATGAAGCCAATCTTTGCGGTGGTAATACGCCTGCATATGGTGCATCCTGCATCAAACCTGTTGGCGGAGCTGCAAGAATAATATTTTCAAAAGCCTGATCCGCAGAAAAAGATGTAGGGATATAACGGATGGTCATATCCGTTTTGTTACCATTGGTTTGTACAATTTCTTGTCCTACTAATAAATCTAATTTACTATTACCAAATTTCTTTTTATACGCTAGTGTGTTACTATTGGTTATTCTTCTTGTCTGGATATTAGTGAGCTGTACAACAGACATATCAGAATTAATTCTAGATAAATAAGTGGACGGACCTGAAAACTGCTTGAGATCCTGATCATTTTGCACATAACCAATCACACTTTTAAAGGTAAGATCTTTAAAAATATTGTATGTAACGACACCGTTTAGGAATAAGTTATCATTATAGTTATGTTTGATCTCATTATTAGCCAGCACAAGCGGATTAATAAGATTAGTAGTTGCAAAATCATCTGTATCAAATTCATCAGAACCTGCACCTGTACTGATTCCGTTTTCAAACGGCTTGTAACGGATCACATTTCTTAGTCTGTTTGTAGTTTGTGTTCCGGAAGAAGACGTTCCTGCACCATTGATAAACGTTTTACTATATCTTGCAGTGACTCCAACTTTTAGTTTTTTGCTGATATCAAAATCATATTTGAAGTTGGCCATACTTCTTTTGTAGCCTGAGTTGATCATAATGCCGTCTTCCTCCACATGGTTTAATGACAATGTGAATGCAGAATTGGAATTTCCTCCTGATATATTGACATTATGAGTATAATTAAAGGCTTCTTTTCCAAAAACCTCTTCCTGCCAATCTTTCGTTTTGATGGTTTTATATTTCTCGATTTCGGAATACGGACCATACAAAGAATCGAACTTATCCATCAGATCCTGATAGCCGTCTTTGTAACGGAGTTCGTACTGATATTGGACAAAATCGTAAGGACTCATCACGTCCAGGGTTTTTGCAATGGTTCTCACACCGGTGTAACCGTTGTAATTAATCATTGTTTTAGTGTTTTTTCTACCACTTTTTGTAGTGATAAGAACAACACCATTGGCGCCTCTTGCTCCGTAAATGGAAGTAGAAGCAGCGTCTTTCAGAACTTCAATGGACTCTATTTCTTTTGGAGATATGATAGAAAGTGCGTTATCCATCTGGATGCCATCTACAATGTATAACGGAGCATTATCCTGTGTGATGGAAGTTCCACCTCTTACTTTGATTTCAGGATCCGAACCAGGCGAACCTTCTCCGAATGTAACCTGAACACCTGCCATTCTTCCCTGGATTGCTTCGGCAGCACTGTTTACTGGCATATCAGCAAGCTGTTCTCCTTTTACCGAAGCTATAGAATTGGTAACATCTTTTTTGGAAACCGTTGTATATCCTACCAGTACAACTTCATCGATAGCTTTTTCTTTGGTACCGTCAAATTTTGCCAATGCAACATTAATAATGTTTTTTCCATTGACGTTGATCTCCTGCTCTTCAAAACCTTTGGAACGGATCACAAGTGTTGCATTTTTCGGAACATTAAGAGAATACTTTCCTGATTTGTCTGTAACTGTAGAAAACTTGGAATTTCTTACAGTAACCTCCACATTCGGTACAGGCTTGTTTTGTTCTGAGGTAACTGTTCCGGAAACTTTTATCAGCTCCTGAGCCAGACCAAATGCAGGTAGTAAAAACACAGATGCAATCGTTGTTTTTACAAAAGCACTTTGAATACCTAATTTTAAACCACTCATAGATATTTTTAGTTTTTTATAATTAGTAATTTAATTCTACTTAATAATATTTGTTAAAAATTCAACATAAAGCGCAATCGATTGCACTTAAATTTTGTATCATTTCTTAACTCGACTAAACTAAGATTATTTTTCAATTGACAAATAAAAAAATTGAAAATATCATTAATAAATATTTAATAATGGATGATTAGAACTTAAAAAGTATCTATGAAAAATTTGAAAATCAATTAATTATATATTATTTAAAAATTATACAAGTTCTGTTAATTAACTTTTATTTAACACTTTAAAATGACTTGGAGCTGTAAAAAATGACAAAAAAATTGTTCTGATATTTAACCAAAATTTAACTTAAGAATCAAAAAATTTAAAAATTTAACTTTTGATTCTAAAAAAAGCTTGGTAAAAATATTAAACTGACATTAAAAATATAACTATATTTAAAATATTGATTTATAGACACTTATATACTGCAATTCTTCAATAGCAAAAAATAAAAATAAAAATTTTGATTATAAATTCTGTACTGCAAAACTAAATTTGAGGTAAAAAAAATCAAATAATTTGATCCAAATAATCTAAGTAAATCAGATAACAATAGACACAATAATTTGATTTACATATACTTATAAAAAATTTAAAATTTTTCTTTTCCAGTTAATATTTATATATATATTTACAGAGATAATTTTTTGTGACAAAAAACTCATTTTTTAATGCAATCGATTACACAAAAATTAATTTTAAGTTCATATTAAATAATAAGAAATGACGACTTCAGAATTCAGATATGCCCATCATCCTGATGATGCAAAAAAATATACCACAGATGACCTTCGAAGAGAATTCCTAATCGACGATTTATTCCAGGAAGGACAAATAAAATTGGTCTACACAATGTATGATAGACTAATCGTTGGCGGAGCAATGCCTACAGACAAAGCTCTAAAATTGGAAACAATTGATGACTTGAAAGCCGAAAACTTTCTGGACAGAAGAGAGATCGGAATCATCAATGTTAGCGGGAAAGGAAAAGTTACCGTGGACGGAACTGTTTACGAACTTAATAATAAAGAAGCCTTATATATAGGAAAAGGAAACAAAAATGTGACTTTTGAAAATGCTGATGAAAATCAAGCTTATTTCTACATCAATTCTGCACCGGCTCATCATTCTTATCCTACAAAAAAGATTACAAAGAACGAAGCAGAAATCGTAGAATTGGGAGATTCCAAATATGCGAACAGAAGAACCATCAACAAATTATTGGTGAACAGCGTTCTGGAAACCTGCCAACTTCAAATGGGAATGACAGAACTGCATGAAGGAAGTGTTTGGAACACAATGCCTTCTCACACGCACACCAGAAGAATGGAAGCTTACTTCTATTTTGATCTGGAAGAAGGGCAATCGATTTCACATTTTATGGGACAACCTCAGGAGACAAGACATATTTTCCTTAAAAACAGAGATGCAGTAATCTCTCCGGAATGGTCAATCCACTCAGGTGTTGGGACTTCCAACTACACCTTTATCTGGGGAATGGCGGGAGAAAATATGGACTACGGCGATATGGATGCTGTAAAAACTGATGAATTAAAATAGAATATAAATTCTCGCAGATTATCAAATCAAGCAAATTTAAAATCAGCGCAATCTGTAAAATTAGCGAGAAATAAAATATTATAAATGACAAATTTATTTGACTTAACCGGAAAAGTAGCTTTAATCACCGGTGGAACTCATGGTTTAGGTTTGGCAATGGCAGAAGGTTTGGCTTCAGCCGGTGCAGAATTGGTCGTTACCAGCACTACGCCTTCCAAACTAGTAGACGCCATTGCTTATTACCAGTCAAAAGGCTACAAAGCGACAGGCTATATTTTTGATGTGACCGATGAAAAAATTGCGGCGCAAAAAGTGGCTGAAATAGAAGCTAATCATAAACAAATCGATATCCTCATCAATAATGCAGGAATCATCAAAAGAATTCCCGCTTTAGAGATGGAAGTTTCCGATTTCCGAAAAGTCATTGATATAGATTTAACCGGACCTTTCATTATGTCTCAGTTGGTCGCAAAAAGTATGATTGCCAGAAGAGCCGGAAAAATCATCAACATCTGTTCTATGATGAGCGAGTTGGGTCGTGATAATGTCGTGGCTTACGCTTCTGCAAAAGGCGGATTAAAAATGCTGACTAAAAATCTGGCAACAGAATGGGCAAAACACAACATCCAAGTGAACGGAATCGGTCCCGGATATTTTGCAACGTCTCAGACCGAACCAATCCGAGTGGACGGCAATCCTTTCAACGAATTCATTATCAGCAGAACACCGGAAGGTCGTTGGGGAAATCCCGAAGATTTAGCTGGAACAGCAATTTTCTTAGCATCAGAAGCGAGTCAGTTCATCAATGGACAAATCATCTATGTTGACGGCGGAATTTTAGCAACCATCGGAAAACCTTCAAACGAATAAAGTCTTTCATCTATCAGTCTATTATCTATTAGTCTTATGAACACAATTACAAAACCATTTATCACAGATACATTTCTATTAAAGAACAAATTCGCTGAGGAGTTGTATTTCAGATTTGCTGAAAACCAACCGATTATCGATTATCATAACCACTTACCTCCAAAAGAGATTGCAGAAAACCGTCAGTTTGAAAACATTACTCAGGTTTGGATTGGTGGCGACCATTACAAATGGAGAGCGATGAGAACAATGGGCGTGAACGAAAAATTCATCACCGGAGATGCTTCTGACAAAGAAAAATTCGCAGCTTGGGCAAAAACAGTTCCCAATACTTTGAGAAATCCTCTGTTCCACTGGACTCATTTAGAATTAGCAAGATATTTTGACGTTTATGATTTGTTAAGCGAAAAAAATGCTGACCAAGTTTATGAAAGTGTATCAGCTCAGCTGCAGACGCCTGAGAAATCTGTTCACGGTTTGTTGAAAATGAGAAACGTGGAAACAGTTTGTACCACAGAAGACCCGATTGATACTTTAGAATATCATCAAACCATCAAACAAAACGATATCGGAATCACGGTGAGCACGGCTTTTCGTCCCGACAAAGCGATTTTGATTGACAACGACGATTATAATGCTTACATCGATAAATTAGGAGAATCTGCAGGCATCGAAATCAATTCTTACCAGGATTTGCTGGACGCTTTGAACAAAAGAATCCAGTTTTTCCACGAAAACGGATGCAGATTGTGCGACCACGGATTGAATAACATTTCTTTTGAAACGTTCACAGATTCAGAAATCAACTCAATTTTTGAAACGAAGAGAAAAGGAGAAACCTTAACGCCACATCAGATTGAGCAGTTCAAAACGGCAATTTTATTGTTTTTGGGTGAGACTTACCATTCATTTGGCTGGGTTCAGCAATATCATTTGGGCGCGTTGAGAAACAACAATGCAAGAATGTTGAAAGTTTTGGGGCCGGACACAGGCTGGGATTCTATTGGTGATTTCAGTCAGGCTGCGAACCTTTCAAGATTCCTGAACACGCTTGATTCAAAGGATAAATTAACCAAAACCATCATCTACAATCTGAACCCAGCCGATAACGAAATTATGGCAACAATGATTGGGAATTTCAACGATGGTTCTGTAAAAGGAAAAGTACAATTCGGTTCTGGCTGGTGGTTTCTGGACCAGAAAGACGGAATGGAAAAACAGATGAACGCACTTTCCAATATGGGATTAATCAGCACTTTCGTTGGGATGTTGACAGATTCCAGAAGCTTCCTTTCCTTCCCAAGACACGAATATTTCAGAAGAGTTTTGTGTAACTTGTTAGGAAAAGAAATGGCGAGTGGCGAGTTGCCGGAAGACCTGGATTTAGTAGGAAAAATCGTCTCAGACATCTGTTATCAGAATGCAAAAGACTATTTCACTTTTTAAAATTATTTGGGCAGCTTAATCCGCCTTCCGCTCCCTATCTTTTTTGCAGACGATTTCAGTTCAAATATAACTTGAGTCCAAGCAAAAAAGGATTTCCGCTCAAGTCGGGCTGCGGGTGACTAGATTATAAGAAACTTATTTAAGCAAAGCGGCTTTGCGACCTTAAAAGCATTGAATTAAATAAAAAATCTTTGCGGACTTTGCGTTCAAAAAAGAATTAGCATAAAAAATGGAAACAAAACAAACATCCAAAATATATTACAAATCCGATTCAACAGAATGGGAAAAAATAGATGAATACATCGACCGCCAAATTGTAGGCTACGACGAATCTGTAATGATGGTGAATGTCCGTTTCAAAAAAGGCGGAATTGGATACAAACACAAACATCCGCACATTCAGGTGACTTATGTTTCGGAAGGAAAATTTGAAGTGAACATCGGCGAAGATATTTCAATTTTGAAAAAAGGCGATTCATTTTTCGTTCCTTCGAATGTTCTTCACGGCGTCGAATGTCTGGAAGACGGAATTTTGGTAGATGTTTTCAGTCCGTTTAGAGAAGATTTTATAAAGTAATTAATTCTCTCTGCGAACATTGTTAAGTTCTACGCCTTTGTGAACTTAAAAACATCGAATTAAATAAAAAATCTTTGCGCTCTTTGCGTTCAGAAAATATAAAAATTAAGAATCTCGATTCTAAAAAAAACTACATAAATGAGCAAAGTTGTAACCTTTGGCGAAGTATTGATGAGATTGTCTCCGTCCGACAGCAAAATGCTGAGACAAAGCCGTGAAATGGAATTCTTCTTTGGAGGAACAGAAATGAATGTCGGTGCGTCTTTGGCCATTATGGGGTGCGAAACGAGACACATCACCAATGTTTCCGATTGTTTCATCGGAGAATCCGCCATTGCAACAATGAAAAGTTACGGAATTGATACACAATTCGTCAACAGAACAGAACATCCGATTGGTTTATATTTCCTGGAAGTGGGTTCTGCGATGCGCGCCAGTAGAATTTCTTACAATAGATTAAACGGCTCTTTTGCCAACATCAAACCGGAACAAGTAGATTGGGAAAAAGCATTGGAAGGTGCAGAATATTTCCACTGGACAGGCATTTCTCCCGGAATTTCGGAAAGTGCTTATGAGACTTTGAAGCAAGGTTTGCAATTAGCTTATTCAAAAGGAATCGAAATCACAGCGGACCCGGCTTATCGTTCCAATCTTTGGAAATACGGAAAAGAAGGATTCACGGTTCTTAAGGAACTCATCTCCTACTCTACAATTTTCATCGGTGGAGTGAATGAAATCAATGAAATACTGGGAACATCTTTCGGTTATGATAAAGACAGTTTTATCCAAGCTTCTGAAACATTAATGAAAGAAATTCCGTCCATCAAAAAAGTATTTGACAAAACCAGAATTGGTTTTACAGCAAGTAATCAGGCCACTCAGGGAAGAGCTTTGGTTAACGGACAATACTTCGAAACCGAAAGTCTGGAAGTGAATCCGGTTGTGGACAGAATCGGAACCGGCGATGCGTTTGCAGCAGGTTTGATTTACGGCTTAATCAACTTCGATGATGAGAAGGCTTTGAAGTTTGCCAATGCTGCTTGCGCCATCAAACATACGATTTTAGGCGACGTAAATCTTAGTAGTGCCAACGATATTCTGGAAGTGATGAACGGCAATTCCGGAGGAAGAATTAAAAGATAAAAAGCTAGCGGCCATTGGCTATTAGCAATTAGCTTAAACAAAATTAATATGACAAAGATTCAATTAGTTACGAATGCCATTATCAAGCAAGGACTTTTGCCTTTGTACTATAATGCAGATGAAACGGTAACTTTAGACATACTGAAATCGCTTTACAGAGCAGGAATTCGAGCAGTAGAATATACAAGCCGGGGAGATTCTGCATTGAGCAATTTCACCAAAATGGTAGAAATTCGAAATACTGAAATGCCGGATATGCTGCTTGGAATCGGAACCATAAAAAATCAGAAACAAGCGGAAGATTATTACAATGCTTGCGCTGACTTTTTCATCAGTCCAGGATTTGTTTCTGAAGTTGCTGAATTCCTGATTCCGAAAGATGTGTTGTACAGCCCAGGTTGTATGACACCGACAGAAATCATCGAAGCTGAAAATGCAGGCGTGACTTTCGTGAAATTATTCCCTGGTAATGCACTTGGAACGGGATTTATGAGCGCCATCAAAGATGTGTTTCCAAATCTTAGATTTATGCCAACTGGAGGCGTTGACATCACCAAAGAAAACATCGAAAGCTGGTTCAAAGCAGGTGTTTCTGCTGTAGGAATGGGAAGTAAATTGGTTAGCAAGGAATTAATGGCTGCCACAGATTACGCAACTCTAGAAAACGAAACTAAAAAAGTCTTGGATATTATCCAATCTGTAAAATCATAAACTAAAACTCTTGTTAATATGAGTTCAATTCATTACAAACCGAGTAAATTCCGATGGACAATCTGTGGTCTGCTGTTTTTTGCAACAACTATCAATTATCTGGACAGACAGGTGCTTTCTCTAACTTGGAAAGATTTCATCTCCCCGGAATTTCATTGGGATAATAACGATTATGGTAATATCACAGCTCTCTTCTCTATTTTCTATGCGGCCAGTATGATTTTCGCAGGAAAGTTTGTAGATTGGATGGATACTAAAAAGGGATTTCTCTGGGCCATAGGTGTTTGGTCTCTTGGAGCTGTATTGCACGCATTCTGTGGCATTGCAACATCCGGAATCCTCACAGGAAATTGGTTTACAGGATTTGAAGGTGCAAAAGAAAATATCAGCACAATTCAGGATATTTCCAAAGTTATCAATGTCAGTGTGACGTTATTTATTTTTGCGAGATTGATTCTGGCGATAGGTGAAGCGGGCAATTTTCCCGCAGCCATTAAAACTACAGCAGAATATTTCCCTAAAAAAGACCGTGCTTTTGCAACAAGTATTTTTAATGCCGGAGCTACAGTTGGTGCATTAGCTGCACCAGTAACTATTCCATTTATCGCAAAGTCAATGGGTTGGGAAATGGCATTTATCATCATTGGTGCATTAGGTTTTGTCTGGATGGGATTTTGGGTATTTTATTACAAAAAACCTCATCAGCACCATAAAGTTAACGAGCACGAATTATCATATATTCAACAAGATCAGGATGACATCGTTGAAGAAATAAATACAGAGCCAAAGAAAAAAATGAGCCTGAAACAGGCTTTCAGTTACAGACAAACTTGGGCTTTTGCCTTCGGAAAATTTATGACTGATGGCGTTTGGTGGTTTTACCTCTTTTGGACACCTGCATACCTCAGTTCAGTCTATGGAATGGATAGCACACAGAGCGCATTTCCTTTGTTCATATTATATGTCATCACATTGGTATCAATAGTTGGTGGCTGGCTGCCCACATTCTTTGTGGAAAAGAAAGGAATGAATCCTTACTCCGGCAGGATGAAAGCGATGCTCATTTTTGCATTCTTTCCGTTACTGGCATTATTAGCACAGCCGGGCGGAAAAATTTCTTACTGGATTCCGGTCATCATCATTGGAATTGCAGGTGCGGCGCATCAGGCTTGGTCAGCCAATATTTTTTCAACTGTTGGTGATATGTTCCCTAAAAAAGCGATAGCTACAATTACCGGAATCGGTGGATTGGCTGGCGGAATAGGTTCTACAATTATTAACAAAAGTTCCGGAAAGCTTTTCGATTATTCTCATAAAGCTTGGACCACGATTGACGGTGTTCCGCTTTTAGAAAAGTACCCGGAATTTAAGGATAAAAGACTTCCTGATGATCTGCTGGTTCAATTAAAAAATTCAGGTGCTGTGATTTCGGATGGCATTGATAAAGGTTACATGATTATTTTCTCTGTCTGCGCCGTGGCTTACCTGATTGCGTGGTTCGTGATGAAAGCGCTGGTGCCGAAGTATAAAATTATAAAAGATTAAACAATGGAATATCAAATTAAACAAAAACTTAGCCGTGAAAACTCAGGTTTGACCGAGAAACTACCTATAAAATTTCTTCAATTCGGGGAAGGTAATTTTCTTCGTGCATTTGTAGATTACCTTATCGATAAGATGAACAAAGAAGCGGGCTTCAACGCTGGTGTAGCTGTTGTCCAGCCAACTCATGGCGGTCTTGTCGATATGCTGGAAGAACAAGATAATCTTTACACACTTTTCATAAGGGGTGTGAAAAAAGGACAAATTGTGGATGACCAGAGAGTGATTTCTGCAATCCAACGTTCATTTAGTCCTTATGAAAATTATGCCGAATATCTTGAGCTGGCTAAAGGCGAAGATTTACAGTTTATTTTATCAAATACCACCGAAGCCGGAATCGCTTTTGATGAATCTGAAACGTCTTTAGCCTCAGGTCCTCACAAGAATTTCCCAGCAAAAGTAACCGCTTTTCTTTACGAAAGATTCAAGCATTTTAATGGCGATTCCGAGAAAGGTCTTCACATCATTCCTTGCGAATTGATTGAAAACAATGCCTTGACATTAAAAGAATATATCCTGAAATATGCTCAGCTTTGGAATCTTGAATCAGATTTCTCGGCTTGGGTGGAGAATAGCAACTATTTCCACAACACTTTGGTGGACAGAATTGTTCCAGGATATCCGAGAGAAGAAAAAGACGAGTATGAAGCTAAATTGGATTATGATGATAATTTGATGGTGGTTTGTGAAGCTTTCTTACTTTGGGTCATCGAAGGTGATGGGAAACTGAAAGCTTTGATTCCGTTTGATAAAATCGATGACCAAGTTTTGATTGTAGATGACATCACGCCTTACAGAACCAGAAAAGTTAGAATCCTGAACGGTGCTCACACTGCGATGTTGGCTTTCTCTATCCTTGACGGAAAAGAAACGGTGAAAGAAGCCATCGACGCAGACTTTGCAGGACAATGGATTTCCGAAACGGTTTATAATGAAATCATCCCTACTCTGGATTTATCAACAGAAGAATTGACAGCATTTTCGGAAGAAGTATTTGACAGATTCAGAAATCCGTTCCTGAAGCATCAGCTTTCCAGCATTGCACTGAATTCGGTTTCGAAGTTCAAAGTGAGAGTATTGCCAAGCTTGTTGAAATATGTTGAAATCAAGAATGAATTGCCAACCAATCTGACTTTTGCTTTAGCAGCGTTGATTAGATTTTATCAAGGCGAGTTTGAGGGAAAACAACTTCCGGTGAGCGATGATGCCCCGGTTTTGGATAGATTCAAAGAAATATGGTCCACCAACGACCTTGGTGAAGTTGCGAAAAATGCATTATCAGAAGTGAGTTTTTGGGATATAGATTTGACTCAGGTTCCCGGATTGACAGAAGCTGTAACTAAAGCTTTGAATGCAATCGATTCCACAGGAATTGAAGCAGGATATAAAAGTTTTATTCAGTAATTTTTGGTTTAATAATTAACCATTGAATCGATTGCAGCCCGGCCTGAGTGGAGCTCATTTTTTGTTTGGGAAAAGCTTGGCAAAAAATAGCGGGAACGGAGGACGGAAATAGCTGCCCAAATTATTGAAAATAATTTAATCTGATAATTATGCAAAAGAAAGTATTAAAAGTCAATCCAAAAGACAACATAATTGTTGCGCTGACGGATTTGCCTGCCGGAGAAATCGTGCATCTGGACGGTGCAGATTACACGGTTCTGAGAGATACGAAAGCAAAACATAAATTTGCGGCAGAAGATTTTGCCGCGGGCGACCATATCATTATGTACGGCGTCATCGTTGGAAAAGCGAATCAGCCTATCCAAAAAGGTGAAGTCATCACGACGGAAAATGTAAAGCACGAAAGCGAAGAAGTTTTCAGAAAGACCGGAAATCTTGGCTGGACACCGCCAAACGTGGACAAATGGAAAGACAAAACCTTCAATGGCTATCACCGTTCCGACGGACAAGTGGGAACCAAAAATGTCTGGTTGTTTTTCCCATTGGTGTTTTGTGAAAACAAGAATATCGAGAAGCTGAAAGATATCTTCGAAAACGAATTGCTGCCGAAAAAAGAAGTTTCCTATAAGAATTTTCTACGTTCTCTGATTGAAGAGAAAAGCGTGGAAGAAGTGGAAGACCAATCCAGAAATGAAAATCTTCTGAACAACATCGAAGTGAAATTCATCAATCATCAAGGTGGCTGTGGTGGCATCCGGCAAGATTCGGAACTGTTGGCAAAACTGCTTGCCGGCTATGTGAACAACCCGAATGTGGCTGGAGCAACGGTTCTTAGTTTAGGATGCCAGAATCTTCAGGTTGATATTTTCCAGAATGCGTTGAAAGAGATGAGCCCGAACAGCGATAAGGAAGTCCTCATCTTCGAACAGCAGAAAATAGGAACTACAGATAAAATGTTCCAAATGGTTATCAAAGATTCTTTTGAAGCGATCAAAAGAGCCAACAAAATAGAACGCAAACCTGCACCAGTTTCCAAGCTGAGCATTGGTCTGGAATGTGGCGGTTCCGACGGTTTCTCAGGCATCTCTGCCAATCCAGCTTTGGGAATTGTTTCGGATATCTTTGCAGCCTTGGGTGGAAAAACAATTTTGGCAGAGTTCCCGGAATTGTGTGGTGTAGAGCAGGAACTGATGAACCGATGCGTAGATGAGGAAAAAGCAGATAAATTTTTATCACTAATGAAAGCTTTTGAAAAATCCGTTTTGGATGCAGGTTCTGGATTCGATATGAATCCATCTCCCGGCAATATCAAGGATGGCTTGATTACCGATGCAATGAAATCTGCAGGCGCTTCCAAAAAAGGTGGAACAGCACCGATTGTGGATGTTTTGGATTACGGCGAATATATTTCGAAACCAGGTCTGAACTTACTCAACACACCAGGAAATGATGCAGAATGTACAACAGGACTGGTTGGTGCCGGCGCAACGGTTGTTTTATTTACCACAGGTTTAGGAAACCCGATGGGAAATCCAATTGCTCCGGTTGTGAAAATCTCTTCCAACACAGCCTTGATTAACAGAATGTCAGATATCATTGATGTGAATGCCGGAACGGTGATTACGGGCGAAAAAAGTATTCAGGAAGTGGGTGAAGAGATCGTGGACTATATTATAGAATTGGCAAGTGGCAACGTGGAAACAAAAGCAGACCAACTAAAACAAGATGTGTTTATTCCTTGGAAACGAGGTGTATCATTATAAAATTTTGAATTTTAAGGTTTTTATTTTTAAAGGGCATTTCTTTTCGGAGAGTGCTCTTTTTTATTGAAATATTAAAAATTGATTTTTAATTAAAAAAGAATCAGCTCTAAACTCGTATCTTTGATTTTTACAAGCAAAATGAAATCGATTACGATTAAAGAATTTTATAAGGATATTCTTGGAGATAGTTGTCCAGACATCAATCAATTCCTAACAGAAAACATCAATAAAGACATTGGCCACTTCAATGTTTTTGATATTTCTGAAATCTACAGAAGTTGTAAGTCGAAAACCGAAATGCCTTACAACAGGCGGACATATTACAAAATAAGTTTAATTAACGGACAGAATAAAGTGGAGTACGCAGACAAAACAATCCAGATTGAAGACTGTGCTGTTCTTTTTGCATCACCAAAAATCCCTTACAATTATACCCATCTCTGCTCCGAACAGTCCGGACATTTTTGTGTTTTCACGAAAGATTTCTTACCAACATCAAAAACTGGATTTGAGTTGGACAATCTTCCTGTATTCTCTGCAAACAGCGATTTTATATTTCAGATTACTACACGGCAATACAATCAATTCGAAGCCATATTCCGGAAAATGCACGAAGAAATCAAGTCTGATTATCTCTATAAATATGATTTGCTGAGAAA
>JAEXJU010000377.1 GCA_023448955.1 Bacteroidota bacterium | reverse complement strand
TCTAAAGAAACACGCCTTGGTCGATACGCTGATCAGCGGTCATCAGACACAGTTGAAGTCGGATTTCGACATCGATTTCCGGTTCAAAGGGATCTCGCTGTTATATAATAAAACCGGAGGACTTTCTTATAAAAAAACATTGTTTCAGAACAATTTTTGCAAGGCAGCAAAAGTTATTAGAGATATGGATCTGACCGCTTATGATTTGATTATTAATGATTTTGAGCCACTCACAGGTTGGGCTGCAAAGCTTAAAAATCTTCCGATTGTGGAGCTCAGTCATCAGGCATCATTAACTTTCAAAGAAACGCCAAAGCCGGAAAAAAAAGACTGGCTGGGCAATATGATCCTGAAAAATTATGTGCCGTGTGAAAAGAAAATAGGTTTTCATTTCGATAACTATAATTCTAGCATCAAAAAGCCGGTCATCAGGCAAAAAATTAGAAAATTAAATCCTGAAAACAGAGGACATTATCTGGTCTATCTTCCAAGTTTTTCGGATGAGGTAATTACAAATATGCTAACAAGGATTGATGTGGAATGGAAAGTTTTTTCCAAATATGCGAAACAACCTCATCAGTTTAAAAATGTGGAGATCTTTCCCATAGATGAGCTAAAATATCTGGAACTGTTCGAGTCTTGCGAGGGAATTCTTTGTAATGCCGGTTTTGAAACACCCGCAGAAGCTTTGTTTATGAATAAGAAACTATTCGTGATTCCTATTGAAAATCAATACGAACAGGAATGCAATGCTTTTGCCCTTCATAAAATGGGTGTTTCAAGTTCCGACAGACTTGACCCATCCAAAATCCGGGAATGGATTAACTCTGAACAATTAATTGAAGTGGATTATCCGGATAATATTGAGAGTATCCTGACAAAAGAGGTGTTGTATTGAATTCGTAATTACTTCAAATTTTGGTTAAATTCATCAATAAAAAATTATGAGCCTTTATTTCCGCCAAATCTACTCACATTCAGCAACAGAGAAAGCATGAAATAACGTCTCAGAACCAGATCTTCCCGATCTTCAATATAATTGTCACCAATGTTACGGACAGCATTCTGACGCTGGTTGAGCACATCATTAATACTAAATTTGAGAGTCATCTGCTTTTTGTAAAATTGATAGTTAGCGCCTGTATTCCAAAAATAGGAAGTACGATTGAAGCCAGCTGATATGTTATTATTTTTGGCGATGCTGATTTCATTAGTAAAATAAAGGGAAGATTTCATGAAATAATTAGTCATACCAAAAGAAAAGTTTTGCTGTGCAGCACGGGTTTTATCAATACGATAATTCTCAAAGTTTGAGATATTATAATTGATGCCTAATGAACTGTTTATGTCCATAATTTCTTTTAATACCAGCTTCAGTGTTATTTTCGGGGCGATGTTATATACTGAGTTTTTATATTCTGTTCCGTTAATAAAACCCTTTCTTTGGGTATAACTCGAGTAAAACGAAGGAGAGATCCGAAAATCATTGCCACGCCATTTCCAACTTTTGGTAAAACGGCTGTCCAAACTCAAAACTTTATTGCCGCTGATATTTGCATAAGTACGGAACTGCCTTCCGGCATCATCATAATAAGAATAATCCGAAACGTCATTATCGGTATAGTCAAATTTAATTTTTGCTGAATATGTGATGTTCTTCGGGATATTTCTGTTTAGAAAATATAAGGAACTCGTGTTTTTCCAGGTGCTTTTCAAATCGGGATTTCCCTGGATGGTCACCAGTGGGTTTGAAATATCTGTGAATGGATTAAGCGACATCATTGATGGTGCATTAAAACTACTCATATTCGAAAGTTCTACTGATTTGGTTCTGGAAAATCTATAAATAAATTTGGTGTTGTAACTGGGAAAAACAAAGTTTCTACGAAAACTTTTATCTTCATTGTTGAAGACAGAATTAAAATCATTATTGTTGATTTCCAGATTTGCGTGAAAGAAAAACCTGAATTTAGTTTTATTCAAATCATAACCAACTGAACTATAAAGCGAGTTGATATTTTGATTGATGAGGTTGGACAACAGTGTGTTATAGCTGGAGTAGTCTTCTGTAGCTAAATTAAAATCATGAACTTGTCTGACGTTTTTCAAAGATTGTGATATGTAGGTGATTTCCGTTGAAACGATAGCCGAGTCCGAAACCGGTTCGTCATATCTGGCATTAAAATTAAAATCTGTATTTTGATTTTTAGCTACAGTTCGCTGATTTCTGTAATCATTATCCAAAGGGGATTGGTTGAAAATGGTATTGGTTAAATTATAATCTGTGCTGCTGTTTCCCGTAATATTTGTACTGACGGATCCGGAAAAAGAGCGTCCCTGTTTCTCGAATTTTTTTGTAATAGCCAGTGATTGAGAGAAGTTGTTATTTATAGATTTTTGATTAATAACACCTGAGCTGGAGTTCAGCAAAATATTATCCCGATATGTGGATGAGTTATTTTCTGAAGCGCCCTCATTTGTATTGTTATTAAAAGAAGAGTTGAAAATCAGGTTGGTGGATTTGTTAAGCCTAAGTGTAGCATTCGTGTTAAATGAAAATCGTTTAAGATCCCTTTTGCCGGATCGTTCCGTGTTTTTATCCAATTTGTAATCAGGTAAAAAAGTAGTTCTTGCAATTTTGGAGTAGGTTTCGGTATTTCTCTGATAAAAATTAGCATTTAACCTTTCCAGATCAAGGTTGTCAAATTTGTTAGAATAAGTTGCATTTACAACCGTTGTAGTGAAAATTCCAGCACCAGAACCAGTTTTACCGGATAATCCACTATTGATATTATTAGAACCTGCGGACAATGAAAGCTTGGAATCCTGATTTATTTTTGTGAAAAATAATGCACCGTCATATCTGTTGTTCGAACCATAACCTAGCCTCAGGTTGGTAATTGTTCCAAGTCGGTTTTTTTTATCCATCTCAAAGTTTATGGTCAGGCTGTCAGTTATTGGAGTTCTGCCCGTCAATTCTTCTTCCTTGGTTTTGGATGTGGTAACCTGAATTTTCTTGATGATGTTTGCGGGAATGGTTTCTAATTCTATTTTCCCGTTTTTATCAAATAAAGGTTTGCCGTTGATGTGGATTTTATTTGCAGATTTTCCATTAATGCTAATCTTTCCATCCGCATCAACTTCAGCCCCCGGAATTTCTTTCACCAGGTCTTCAATTTTGGCGTCCGGTTTTACCTTGAGAAAAGAAGCGTTGTATTCTACCGTATCTTTTTTGATGATGACAGGTGCCGCATTGATCTGAACCTCTTCAATATTGGTTACAAGATCTTTAATTAGTTTTAAAGTTCCAAGTTCTTCGTTCTGTGATATGTTTTTGAAAATTCTTGAAGTCGGGCGAAAGTGATTTCCTGAAATAAGTAGAAATACGGCCTCATTCTGCTTTGGGATTTTGATGCTGAAGTTTCCGCTTTTGCTTGTTCCTGTATAATTGATAATAGAAGAATCCTTTTGTTTCATTAAAGAAACGGTAGCATTTTCCAGAGGATTGTTATTTTCATCGGTTACTTTTCCGTTGATGCTAAACGTTTGGGCGTTTAGTTTTAGAAAAATGAATAATAAAATCAGTAATATTTTTCTAGTCATTTGGTTTTTAGTTTTCCTTCAAATCATAAAATTTAACATTTTTTTTTAATTCGATTCAATTTATAAAACTTATAAAATCGAAAACTATTGTGTATTTATGATTTTTAAATAACTGAGTTCGAATTAAGATTGAAGCAAAAATATAATAGGAATGGGCTTTAGCCCATTTTAATGATTCGGAACGGACATTGGCTTTAGCCAAAACATATCATTGATTTTGGCTAAAGCCAATTCTGAACTTCAATCTTTACATCGGGCTAAAGCCCGAAGCTATTAATAAAATGCAATAAATTGATTATCAGTTAATTTGAAAATACCTTACATCGAACTCACGTTAAATAATATCAAAATAAGAAAACCTCCGGGTTTCGGAGGTTTCCCATATTTTTTTGGGAGATTAAAATTAGGCCTTCAAATACCTTGAGTAAGCATAACCTTCTTCGCCGTCTTTTGTTTTGATTTTCCACCAGTCGTCAGAAGATTGCTCCATTAAAGTTA
>JAEXJU010000335.1 GCA_023448955.1 Bacteroidota bacterium | reverse complement strand
GCATATCCGAAGGGACAAAAAGACGACACGCATTTCCAGCCGGAAGGCGCAAAAGCAGTCGCTCAGCTGGTTTATGATGAATTCAAAAAAATAGTAAGCAAGAAATAAAGTCAAAAACTTTGCGACTTTAAAACATAATATATAAATAAGACTTTGCGCTCTTTGCGTTAAAATATTAAAAATGAAGAAATCGATTAAAATTTTAGCTTTAAGCTTAGCAATATTATTTTCAGGAAACGCTTTTGCACAGAGCATTGCCGATATTTACAAAGGTGTTGAATTCAAAATGCCGACAGTTGCAGAAACTTCTTTTCCGGCGACTTCCGTCAATATCAAAAATTTTGGTGCTGTTTCTGGCGGTATCGTGAAAAATACAGAAGCGTTTAGAAAAGCTATCGACCAAACTTCTCAGAAAGGCGGCGGAACAGTTGTCGTTCCAAGAGGAATCTGGTTAACTGGGCCAATTGTTCTGAAAAGCAATATCAATCTGCATCTGGAAGACGGCGCATTGCTGATGTTCAGTAGAGATTTTGCAGATTATCCTTTGCTGGATGTCAGCTTCGAAGGTTTGAACACCACCCGTTGCCAGTCTCCGATTTCAGCGAAAGGTGCAACCAACATTGCGATTACAGGAAAAGGTGTGATAGACGGCAATGGCGATGCGTGGAGATACGTTAAAAAAGGGAAAATGACTGATGGACAATGGAAAGAATTGTTGTCCAAAGGCGGCGTTTTGTCCGCCGATAAGAAGATTTGGTTTCCAAGCGAAAGCTCCAAAAGAGGCTTCGAAAGCACGGCTAATTTCAACATTCCGGAAAAACTGACAACGAAAGAACAACTGGAAACTGTGAAGGATTTTCTTCGTCCGGTAATGGTGAGCTTGGTGAGTTGTGACAAAGTGCTTTTGGACGGACCAACTTTCCAGAATTCGCCGGCTTGGAATCTTCATCCATTGATGTCCAGCAATTTGATTTTGAAAAATTTGACGGTCAGAAATCCTTGGTATTCTCAGAATGGCGACGGTCTGGATTTGGAATCTTGTAAGAATGTTTTGGTTTATAATAATACATTCGATGTCGGAGACGACGCGATTTGCATCAAATCAGGAAAAGACAAAGACGGCCGTGACAGAGGCATTCCGACAGAAAATGTCATTATCAAAAATAATACGGTTTACCACGCGCACGGAGGCATTGTTATCGGGAGCGAAATGTCCGGCGGCGTTCGGAATCTTCACGCTTCAGATTGTACTTTTATCGGCACAGACATCGGACTTCGTTTCAAAACGACGAGAGGAAGAGGTGGCATTGTTGAGAATATTTGGATTAGCAATGTAGATATGACGGGGATTCCCGCTCAGGTTATCGGTTTCAATATGTTTTATGAAGGCAATTCGCCAATCATCGAAGAAGATCAAAATGCTGATGACGAAAAAAGAATAGTAAAGGATATCCCTGTAACTGAAGAAACGCCGATTTTCAGAAATGTGTTCTTCAAAAATATCACGGCTTCCAATTCTTATGAAGCTCTGTCTTTGAATGGTTTATCTGAAATGAATCTTAAAAATATTATAGTTGAGGATTCTTACTTTGACACCAAAAAAGCTTTGACTATCGTAGATGCAGACGGAATTACATTGAAAAATGTCAAAATAAAATATACGGACGGAACTGGTGCAACCATTTATAATTCTAAGAATGTTGATATTTCTGGACTAACTTTGGAATCATCTAAAACACCTTTAATTAAAGTTATCGGGAGTAAAACAAAAGCCATCAAATTGCCCAAAGGAATCTCCGGAGATAGATTGTCGATTTCCAAAGATGTTCCGAAAAATGTTGTTAAATAGTCAGAGTTGTCATTCAGAACTGAATTTTCAAAAGAAAATAAAGTAAAGAATCTCAAATTTCAAATTAAATAAAAAACGGATGAAAACAACCAAAGTTAACCTGAATCAAAACAGTCAATTGCGGGATATTTTCATCCGTTTTTCTATTATTTTGATTTCTATTTCGAAGATTTATTCTCAGGAAGTCGAAAGACCAAAAGCACAGCCTTACACCATTGAAGCAACCTTCGAAAAACTGAAAAAGAAATATCCTTTCATTCAGCCTTTGAATCTGGAATTTCCAAAGAATATCAAAGTCAAAAAAAATATCGAATACAAAACCAGAAACGGAAAATCACTTTTGGCAGATATTTATTTTCCTGAAAATTCGAATCAGAAATATCCCGGAATTATTCTGGTTCACGGCGGCGGATGGATTTCCGGAAGTAAGGAAAATGAACGGTTTTTGGCTCAGGAATTGGCTTCAAAAGGTTATGTAATAATGACAGTTAATTATAGTTTAAGTGATGATGCAAAATATCCTGCCGCTGTGGAAGATATCGAAGATGCTTTGAAATTTTTGAAGAAACATCATAAAGAATTTTATCTTAATAAAAGGAAAATGGCTGTTGGAGGTAACTCAGCCGGAGCACAACTGGCAACGTTGGTCGGTGTCAAAAATAAAGTTC
>JAEXJU010000306.1 GCA_023448955.1 Bacteroidota bacterium | reverse complement strand
GATATAAAGCTTCGATGTTTTGGACGATTTCTTTTTCCTCATCTGATAAAACATCCATTTTGTTAAAAAGAACCAGAGCTGAGATGTTATAAGCTTCGCAACAAGCCAGAAAACGATCCAGAAATCCTAGTGAAGTTTCAGGGAATTTCAAAGTATAAATGAAACAAGCAATATCGATATTGGAAGCAATAATATGTGCTTCTTTTGAAAGATTAACTGATTTCCGGATGAGATAATTTTTTCTCGGGAAAATTTTTGTGATCCAGGCGACATCATCCTGCTCAAGAGAGAATTCAACCTCGTCTCCAACTGCCAATGGATTGGTAAGACGTGTTTTAATCAATTTGAATTTTCCTCGGATTCTGGCTTCATAAATAGTTTTATCTTCCGATTCCAAAACCTGATACCAGCTTCCGGTAGATTTGATGATGATTCCTTTCAAACAATAGAATTTTGTATTGGACAAATTTAGAAATTTAAAACCAGCCTCAATCAAAAAAGAAGCTAATAATTTAGCTTCTTTTCGTTTCTATTATTAATACAGAGAATCTTACGCAGCCCGGCCTGAGCGGTTATCCTTTTTGCGAGAGGCTATGCCGAGCAAAAAGATAATAGCGGAGGACGGATTAAGCTGCCCAAAATATCTGTCTTGAGAATTTCAAAATATCATTTTACTTGTCAATCATAATGTGATTCTGTACCTCGATACTTTCCTCGTGGATGGCTTTGAACACTTTTTCTATGAACTCTTGGGACATTCCTGTTTCAAACGCCTTTTGAGTCGCATATTCCGTAATGACTTTCCAACGTTCCGGCTGAAAAATAGCGATATTATTTTCCTTTTTCAATGCGCCGATTTTCTCAGAAATCTTCATTCTTTGAGACAGCAATTCGATCAACTGGAAATCCATATCGCTGATTAAGGTTCTGTGTTTTCCCATCTCGTCTTCGTAACCAGAAATATCGGAGTTTCGAACCTGAAGATTATTAATCATTTCCGCCAAAACTTCCGGTGTGATTTGCTGAGCTGCGTCGCTCCAAGCATTATCCGGGTCACAATGGCTTTCGATAATTGCACCTTGGTAACCCACATTGAACGCTTCCTGTGCTACGCCTGCCAAACCGGTTCTGTTGCCACAAATATGCGATGGATCGATGAACAAAGGAATATTTGGGAATTGATTCTTGAAATCTAAGGCAATTTGCCAGTTCGGGATATTTCTGTATTTGGTTTTTTGATACGTTGAGAAACCTCTGTGGATGGCGCCGATATTTTCTACACCTTGACCTAATAATCTCTCCAAAGCACCAATCCAAAGCGCCAAATCCGGATTGACAGGATTTTTCACCAAGACTGGCTTATTGGTTCCTCTCAGAGCCTGAGCGATTTCCTGTACAGTAAACGGATTAACCGTGGAACGCGCTCCAATCCAAAGAATATCTACATCTGCCTCCAAAGCTGCAAAAACGTGGTGTGCGTTCGCCACTTCAGTTGCTGTTTTGAAGCCATATTCTTCTTTCACTTTCTTCAGCCAGTTGAGCCCAATCACACCAACGCCTTCGAAACCGTTGGGTTTGGTTCTCGGTTTCCAGATTCCAGCACGGAAAGCCGAGATTTCTGCACCACTTTCTTTCAGTCTTTTGGCTGTTTCCAGCATTTGGGATTCGCTTTCTGCACTGCAAGGCCCTGCGATAATCATTGGGTTTGGGAATTCTTTTACCCAATCATTTTTCAATTCGTTTAAGTTCATATTTTTAATTTCTTTATTTTTAAATTAATGCAATAGTTTATCTGTTATAAATCTTGATTTATAATTCCTTTTCAAAAAATACCGTTAAAAAAAATTTAAATGTGTTGCGGATTTAAAAATGTCCGCTTTTTTTTTGAGAAAGAAATTCAGTTAGCTCAACCAATAAAATCGGTAATAGGTTCTGAAATTTCCGTAATAAAATCCAAAAAAGCTAAATAATCTGTCAAAAGAAATGACAGATTCTGAAGTTGTAAAATATGGAAATTGTTTTGATTCCATTATATAAATCCTTTCTGAGAGGACTTTTAAGCTTATTTTGGTTGATATTTTTTCTTCTTTAATTGAAGAAATCTTAGGCAAATATATAAAATAAACTCAAAAAAGTATGGATTAGAGAAAATTAAATACAAAAAGCAGGAAGATCCTGCTTTTTTATCAGAAAAATAAATCATCATTTTTCTGATAAACATATAATGAATTTGTGTTAGTTTGAAATTTTATAAATAAAAACATTCACTTTTGCATTAGTTAGCAATGCTAAATCAATAGGAAGCAAACCACTGACATTAACTGCAAACGTTATAGTATCTCCCACATCGAGCTGGACTAAAGAAAAAAGATTGGTAGACGTAATTGGAACAGATGCTAATGTAATTCCTAAAATAGATACCCTAGCTCCATCAAAAAGTTTTTCGTCCCAAATTAGATTATTTTTCAATATCCCAAATCTCTTTCCTCCAAGTGCCTCCAGGTTTATGCCTGCTGCAAATTGTATCTCATAATTTATGCTATAAATACCAGCTTGTGGCGCAGTATAAACACCATTGGTAAAAAGAGTTTGATTCCCGAGTTTTGTATCGCTGGCACCTGTTAGATTTATCCTAGACCAAAAATTTCCTAAGCCAAGATCTACAAGTGACCAAGATCCGTTTTTGGAAGCATAATAAGCATTAGCGTTACCCGTGACTATAAAGTCCGATGCTATTTCTTTGATTTCGAAGTCACCTGAGGCCGACTTGTCTCTCAAAAGCACTGTTTGATTTGTAGTTAACGATGAGACAACCGGTACGTTTCTTATTTTCAGATTTCCATTGATATCCAATGTCGCAGTTGGGCTGGATGTATTTATTCCTACTTGTGCATATATAATATTTATCACCCAAAAAAGTAAGAATGTAATTAATTTTTCTTTCATATTACTGATATTAGATTTTCATTTTATTACTCCATTATTGGATTTGATGTTGCTCAGATTATTGGTCTGAAAATATTTTTAGTTTCACAGTTATTAGTTTTTGGGGCTACTATTTTACCATTGATGCCCGTTTTTAGGAGGCGGATCAGCCTCTATGGGTTTATTTGGGTAAATAACTACAGCAGCCTGAAGTGAATCTGTGCTTTTGTTTTGAAGTTTTTTTGTTTCATAGTTTTGAGGTTTTGAAAGTGATTCTTCATCTTCTTGCCTGCAAGAATTAGTAAATAATACCAATGCTATTGCTGTAATTGTTGAGATAAACTTTTTCATTGTCTAAAAAATTTTAAAGGTTATCCCGGCCGGTGTAAATAGAATTCTGACGTCTAAATTATCAGTAAGATGTGAGGATCAAAAGACTTAAAGGTGCCTATTTATGAATAAGCACATATAATTTACTATGGTTAAACATTAACTGATAATATGTTAGCCATAATTATCAATCGATTTCGAAATGATATATTTTTTTGTTTATTTGAAAAAAATAATATAATTTTTGCTTGATTTTTGATACTGGATTTATGATGAAAAAAAACTATTGCCTGATATTCCTGATATTATCTTATTTTGTCTATCCCCATAACAAGGAGAATAGCATTTACTATGAAATCAAAAAAAACTATGAAGCCTACCCAGAAAATGATTCTCGCGCTTTTACCTATCTGAAACAATTTCTTCAACTGGCTAAAAAAAACAAGAATTACGAGCAGCTAACTCAAGGCTACGAAGACGCCGTTTTTTTTTCTAAAAATAAAACCGACAAGCTCAGATATGCCGACAGCACAATCCTGGCGGCAATTAAATCCAAAAAAAATGAAAATATCAGCCGAGCTTTTTTAGGGAAAGGAATTGTCTTATACTTTAATTTTAGAAAGTACAAACCTGCTTTGCAAGAATATCTTAGAGCGCATCACTATTCTGAAATGAGTGATAATAAATATCTTAACAATGAAATTATCTATCACATCGGCGTTGTCAAAAGCTATCTTGGATATTATGATTCTGCATTATCGCATTTTCGTATTGCAAACCAATTTTTTCAAGAAAATCTAAAATATAATCAGCATCCAAACATAATTTACAATAATAAAAAGGGCTTTCTCAATACTTTACATAGAATCATAGTTTGCGAAAGACACCTGAACAAAAGTAACTCACTTGATAGCTTAATCAGTGTCGGCATCAGAAATACTATTAATAATCCTGATTTCAGACAAGAATTCGGTTATTTTTTGAAAGAAAAAGGTATTTTGGAATATGAACATAAAGATTATGCATCAGCAATAGTCAATTTTAAAAATTCCATTAGAAATATTTCTATTGTTAATGATTTTTCCTGGACGAGTGTCAATTATTTCTATATCGGTAAATCATATTTGAGCTTAAAAGACCAGAAACTGGCTATTAGCAATTTCAAAAAGGTCGATTCAATATTATCAAGTAATCATTTTATGCTACCGGAATTGAGAGAAAATTATGAGTTGCTTATCGATAATGCAAAGAAGAATAATGACGCAGCAGAGGAGCTTTTATACACCAAACGACTTTTGAAATCTGATGAAATCATATCTAAAGACTTCAGCTACCTCTCAGCAAAAATCCACCGCGAATACGATACTGCGGAGCTAAAAAAAGAAAAGAAAAGATTGGAACAAACAACATCTTTCGGTATTTGGATTTTACTTTTTCTAATTGTCATTGCTGTTATAATGCTATTAATGATTATCCGAAGAACGAGAAATGAACGACAAATCAAAATAAATTATAAAATCTTAGAAGATAAAATCATCAATAATCATTACAACATTACATCTTCCATAAGATCTTTTGAGTGTAACTACGATGACGAAAAGAGCGAACTTGATCAAGATCTTGTCAATAAAATTCTTAAAAAAATTGAATTGTTCGAAAAAAAAGAAAAATTTACAGAACTTGGTCTTACAATCCAGAAAATGGCAATGAGTTTGAACACTAATTCCAATTATTTATCTCAAATTATAAACGAATATAAGGGTTGTAATTTTAACAGATACCTAGGAGAATTGCGTATTAAATACATCACCAATAAACTCTATAATGAGAAGATATTTCTCAGTTACAAAATAGAAACTCTGGCAGAAAAGTGTGGTATCGCTTCCAGAAGTAATTTTTCAAATCTTTTCAGAGAAATCAATGGTATGCGACCTGCTGAGTTTATTAAGAAACGCCTAAAAGATTTCGAAGGAGAATCAAAACATGATACCGAAAAGCCAATTATGTCAAATCAAACTTCATCAAATCATCTAAATCTTTCAGAAGCGGATTAATTTCTACAAATTTTTCAAAGATTTTACGCTTTGTCATCACTTCTTTTTTAATCGTCAAATCCGTTTGGTAATTGATTTCAAATTTAAAATTATTGACCTTGTGACGAAGATGATTAAAAAACTCAGGACTCACTCTGTCGAATTCAGACTTTGCAAACTCTGATGAATACTTTACAGTCACTTGATTTTCATCCGACTTTTCAAGCTTAAAACTGTTGATTGCGTTGTAAAGAAATGTATTAGTCTTAGCTGTATTTTTCAGATAGATTTCCCACTCCCTATCCAAATCGGTTTGTGAAAAATGATTGGACGGAAGATTCTCATCTTTTACTTCTGAAAACTGATCTTTTTCTACTTCTTCTTTTTTTTCTAATGCAGCTTTGATACTAAACTGAGAGTTGGAAATAACCTTAGAAATAGGTTCAGAAGCTTTTTGAATAACCTTTTTGGGTTCTTCAAAAGAAACTATAGTTGTCGGTTGCTGGATGTTGGTTTTCTGTTCTTTAACTTCAGGTTTTGATTCTTGAGTCTTTGAACTTGTGTCTTTCAGTAGATTAGCTTCAAGAAGTGGTGCTAATATCAGAAACTTTTTTTTTTTGCATCCAAACCTGCTGTGAGACTGGACAATTG
>JAEXJU010000313.1 GCA_023448955.1 Bacteroidota bacterium | reverse complement strand
TTCCTGATTTGTTCATTATTGGAAGCGGCAGATAAAATTGCCAACACAGCTTCTGTGTATGGCGCGTTTTTGAAACAAATTAAAAAATCGGCGCAGAAAAAACTGGAACTTCAGCCCGCCAATTTTGAGCATACCAAAAACCAACACGAGGTTTATAATGAAGATGCCAACGAATTAATAAAAACAATCGAAGGCGATATTCTTTATCTCGATCCGCCTTACAATGCCCGACAATACGGCGCCAATTATCATCTTCTCAACACGATTGCAAAATACGACCAGTTCTCGCCAAAAGGAAAAACGGGGCTCAGGAATTATCAAAAATCAAAATATTGCAGCAAACCAGAAGTTCTGAAAACTTTTGAAAACCTTATCGAAAATGCTCAATTTCAGCACATTTTCCTGAGTTATAACAATGAAGGTTTGATGTCTGAAACCGATATTAAAAACACGCTTTCCAAATTCGGGAAATATGATATATTTACAACCGAGTATCAGCGTTTCCGTGCAGATAAGGAAGAAAACCGAAATCATAAAGCTAGCGGAACGACGGAATATCTTTATTATCTTCACAAAGACTAATAGATGATAGACTGATAGAAAAAAGACATTCAGTAATAGAAAGGATAAAAATAAATTGCAACCGAAAGGTTTACAAATTGATCAATAAAAAAAATTAAATATGAAAAACATTGTTGTAATAGGCGCTGGAACTATGGGAAATGGCATTGCGCATACCTTTGCTCAAAGCGGATTTAAGGTTAGTTTGGTAGATGTAAAACAGGAAAATCTGGACAAAGCGCTGAAAACCATCACCACTAATCTGGACAGAATTATCGCCAAAGGAAACCTTACAGAAGAAGAAAAAACAAATACGCTCGGGAATATTACAACATTCACAGATCTGAAAGATGCAGTTTCCAATTCTGATCTAATCGTAGAAGCAGCCACGGAAAACCTGGATCTGAAATTAAAAATTTTTAAACAAATTGATGAACTGGCGCCGGAAAATTGCATTTTGGCGACCAATACTTCTTCGATTTCTATCACCCAAATTGCAGCCGCAACAAATCGCCCGGAAAAAGTCATCGGAATGCACTTTATGAATCCTGTTCCGATTATGAAACTGGTAGAAATCATCAAAGGTTATTCGACATCAAAAGAGACATTTGATACGATTTTCGAAATGTCAAAACAACTAGGAAAAGTTCCAACGGAAGTGAATGATTATCCTGGTTTTGTAGCCAATAGAATCCTGATGCCAATGATTAACGAAGCGATTGAAACCCTTTACAACGGTGTTGCTGGTGTGGAAGAAATTGACACCGTGATGAAACTCGGGATGGCACATCCAATGGGACCTTTGCAATTGGCAGATTTTATTGGGCTGGATGTTTGTCTGGCAATTTTGAATGTCATGTATGACGGTTTCAAAAACCCTAAATATGCGCCCAATCCTCTATTGGTAAATATGGTAATGGCCGGTAAAAAAGGTGTGAAATCCGGCGAAGGTTTCTATGATTATTCCGAAAGTAAAAAAGCTGAGAAAGTATCTAAAATGTTTTTGAAATAAAGTAAGATGTTTTCAAAAAAGCTTCTTCTAATTCTTAGTTTTCCGACATTATTTTCTGCTCAGGAAAAAATGCTTTCTGCTGATTTTGATGCTGACAGTATTAAGGATAAAGTCTATCTGGATTCCAATAGCAGTTCGGTTGTGTATCAACTTTCTTCCCAGAAATTCAAGAAAGTGTTGTCTGACCATTTTGAAGATTCTGGAGAAATATTTTTTGATAAGACTAAAAATGGTTTTAAAATAAATCTGAATCAGATGCGCGCATCCAATTCTTATCAGTTTCGGTACGAAAAGGAAACCGGAAAGATGCGACTGATCGGGATTGAACGAGAGGAATTTGGTCCTGCCAACAATGATGGAAGCGGAGAATCCAGCGTGAATCTCCTAACCAATACCTACATCGGCGAATGGAATTATTTTGATGACAATAAAATGACACTTGTCAAAATGCCACCTATAAAAAAGAAAATGGTTTTTCCAAAAACGTATTTTGATAGCCTTGGGAATGTATTTTCAACTTACATTGATAAAGACACAAGCTATTATCTTGCAGAGAAAAAAAGATTATATAAAGAATAAAAATTTCAATTCGGAATTTCGGATTACGATTTATAACTTTGTCAGAATCAGCATTTGGTTCTGACTTTTTTATTAAAAAACTATGATTACTTTCAAACTAAAGCCCGCAAAAGAAAAATACATTCAGATATTACTGGTTATCATCACCTTCATTATGATAATTCTTCGGTTTCTTTTGAATGAAAAGGGACGTGTGAGTCCGGATTCTATCCGTTATATGAGGCAATCTGAGTTGTTTCCAGTGATAGATAATACCACAGCTCCGCTCGGCTATCCGTTAGCCATTAAGTTCTTTACTTTTTTTGAGCTGGATCACTTTTGGAGCAGTAAGCTTGTTGGACTATTAGCATACTCTGCCATTCTGATTTTTGCATATAGAAAACAATTTTTCATCAAAGAACTGATGATTATTTCTTCTTTATTCAGCTTTGTCAGTATTTTTTCATTTACAATGAGCGAAGAAATGATCCTTCCTTTTGTAGTGATTTATTTTTACATAGGAAGACAGATTATAAACCAAAAATATACTTTAACAAAAGGGAGCTTTTATTTGAGTCTATGCTTGATTGCAATGATTAATATCCGGTACAGCGCCTTATTTTTCTGCTTTGGAAATATCATTTTCGGATTGATGAGTTTCAGGAAGAATTATTGGAAAAGTTTTGGTGTAAGCGGAATTATAGGAATTTTATTTTACGGCATTTATAAATTGACTTTTATTGATTATTTTAATGAAAAATACATCGACACTTTTTTAGAAATAGGCCTCAAACCTACATCTCGGCTTCTTTTGGAATTATTTCAGGGAATGGCAACCACTTTCAATCCGTTCATCCACATTGCAGATCCAAATGGCGGAATTATCAATTATGGCATTTACGGCATTGGTGTTTTAACAATTCTGCTAATGATTTTTCTATTCGTCAAAAATAAACTTACAGAAACAGAAAAATTTATAGTTATAAGTTCTTTAGTCTGCATCGTGTTGTCATATTTTATTCAGTACGTATATTCTGTGAATGCCATAGATTACCGACTGATGGCTCCTTTTTCCATTGGAATCTGGATGGTATTTTTCCGAAAGTTGTTTCGTATTTTCAATTCGCTAATATACGCTGTGGGATTTGTAAGTCTTTCAGTTGGCTTCCTATTTACCTGGCTATCAAAAGGCAATTATCTGGAAAACAGAAAAGCAATAACTACATTTTTGAAAGAAGAAAACATGACGCATAGTAAGCTGAAGTTCTATGTGAAAGATCAGGAAGACAATGACGGACAGACCGCAGAACTCATCAGCACGGTAAACCCGCATATCTATTTTACTTTTACGGCTTCTGATACCCTAAAAAATAATGTATTGACAAGATATAAGGTCGAGAAAAAAATCAGCATCAAAAAAAATAAATATCAATAATTGTTTTAGGGATTTTTTCTATCTTTGAAAATCAGAGATCATAATCTTTCTCTGATTTATTTTAAAAATTTTTATTATGAAATTACCAAAGTTTTTATTGGCCGACAATTCTGATTTTCCGGAAGATCTATTCGTAGTGCATACAGAATATCCTCGTTTTATCCTTAATGTAGAAGAAGAAGATGTGGAGTGGCTGGATGATCTTGAAGGTGACGATGAAGAAACCGTAGCTACAGAAGCTACTAAAGTTGTAGAAGAAGCCTTCAAATGGTGTGACGAAGAACTTGCGAAATACGACGAAGAAGACGAAGAATAAAAAAAGAGCTCAATATTGAGCTCTTTTTTTTTACTGCTTATTGAATTTCAGAAGCAACAGATTGTCTTTATAAAGTTCCAGTGTAGATTCTGTTACTACATATTTATTGACCTTAGGAAGCACTTCCAGATAGGCTGTTTCCGTTATCATATTATTACACATTTTTCTTGTAGAGCCAATATTCTTCGCTGAAAAATTTCCGGCAGAAGTATCAATTGTGGCATCAGAAAAATAATTATTGCACCCTGCATTTCCGGAGATTCTGTTTTGCTCTATTACCAAAGTCGGTTTATTAGTGATATCATCTGCCAGAATCCATTGTGTACCTGTGATAGATGCCTGACTTTTCCCCAGTTTATCTGTATTTCCCAATCTGCTGGTACAGGAAATTACTGATACTGCTATTATAGATGTAAAAAAAAGTTTTTTCATTGCTGATAAAATTACATTTCAAAGATAAGATTTTCTTTTTAACATAATCTCATCATTATAAAATATAAATATGATATTATTAAAAGAAAAAAAAGCCTGTTTATTATTAACATAATAATAATGAATCAGTTATAGTTTTATTGATTTAAAAGCTTAATTTTGCACCTCGAAATTATAATTAATATGAAAAAAATTGCCGAGTACAGAAAACTTCTGGAGGTGGATAAAACTGCAAGTCTTAAAGATCTTAAAAACATCTACAGAAATGTAATGAAGGAAACGCATCCTGATAAATTTATTAATGATGAAGCCGGAAAACTGGAAGCTGAGGAAAAAAGCAAATCAGTTATTGAAGCTTATCATTTTCTGGTAAGCATCAATGAAGAAACTCAGGAAAAATATAAGGAAGAATATACCGAGACCATTTCCAATTCTATCATTGCTGATTTCTATCTTGAAAAATCTATACTGAAAGTGCAGCATCTGAACGGACAAATGTTCGAGTATATCGGCGTTCCTAGAAATACTTACATCAAAATGGTGAATTCTGACTCGCCAAGCCGTTTTGCAAGAAGACATATTTATGGCAATTATGTTTACCGAAAATCCGGCGAAGTAATGGCGGATTAAATTCTCAGGATTTAAAATCAAGCTCTCAATTTTTTTGGGAGCTTTTTTTTCAATAAAAAAGACAGCCCGAAGGCTGCCTAAAGTGTATAAATAAATTGAGATTAATCTACGTGTTTCGTTGTGAATCCGTCATCGCTCAATTCTTTGTGAACATAGTCGGCTTTCATTTCAGCTTCATAATCAATTTTCTCTCCCATTTTAGTTCCGAATAGTCTGTTAAACAATCTTCCGAAGAATCTAATGAACGATTCCATTAATGAATAAACTACCGGAACAATAATCAAAGTCAGGAATAGTGATGATGTCAAACCACCGATAACTACCCAAGCCAGTCCTTTGTTCATCTCGGCTCCTGCTCCACTCGCCAAGGCAATCGGTAGCATCCCGAAAATCATCGCAATCGTGGTCATCAAAATCGGACGAAGACGCGCGTGATTGGCCTGAATCAATGCATCGTGAATACTCGCTCCAGCCGCAATTCGCATATTGGTAAAGTCAACAATCAGGATGGCATTCTTCGCCACGAGACCAATCAACATAATCATACCAAGCATTGTGAATATATTTAAAGAATTGCCTGTTAATGCAAGAATCAACATTACTCCAATCAAAGCCAGTGGAATCGAGAACAATACGACAAACGGATGCACAAAACTATCATAAAGCGACACCATAACCAGGTAAACCAATACGATAGCGGCCATCAATGCAATTCCTAATGTACCGAAACCTTCGGTCTGGTTTTCCATATCACCGCTCCAGATGTATTCTACGCCAGCAGGTTTTGTTTTTTCGTTTTCCATAAACATTGCTGACCATTCATTAGCAACATCACCGACAGGACGCCCGACCACTTTCGATTTTACTTTTACGGAAGGCGCTTTATCTCTACGTTCCAGTAAACTAGGACCAGAGCCCATTTTCACCTCAGCAAATTGACTTAGCCTGATCTGCTCACCTTTTGGATTGGTAAATATCAGATTTTTAACATCATCAATGGATTGTCTGTTATAATCTCCGAAACGGATGTTGATGTCATATTCATATTCACCGGCACGGAATTTCCCATCCGTATTTCCGTTGAATGCTGTCTGCATCGTCTGCCCAACGCTGGAAAGATTAAGACCAAGGGCAGACATTTTATCTCTGTCAATATTCACCTGAACCTCCGGATTTCCTGTATCGGTGGATAATTCGGCATCTACAGCTCCCGGCACTTTCTTCAATAATGCGAGAATTCTGTTAGCTTCTTTGTTCGCTGTTGCATTGTCCTGAGCCGTTACTACCAATTCAATTGGTGCATTATCTGCTCCCATCAAACCAATTGGTGCCGTTTTAAATTCAACACCAGTGAACTTTTCTGCTAAAGCTCTTTTGATTTTGGCCGATTTGATATCGGTACTTTCAGAACGTTCGGATTTGTCCGTTAAAATTACCTGAATTTCCGATTGGTAAAGTGTTGCCTGCGCACCACCAAAACCTGTAGATTGCTGACCAACTGTCGTAATCAAATCCACAACATCTTTATCATTTCTAAGGAATCTCTCAACCTCAAGAGTCACTTGATTGGTTTTCTCAACTGACGCATCTTTCGGCAATTCCATCTGAACAAGGAACTGACCTCTGTCCATTTTTGGGAAAAATTCCCCACCAATAAACCCAAATGCCACTAACATAAATGAACCAATCAGAACAAGAAAAGTTACAATAACGGTCATTATTCTTCTTAATGTCGTTTTCAGACACCATTCCAGGATTCCTGTGATCCAGTGCGTGAATTTGTCTAATTGTTTCTCGAACCAAAGAATAAATTTCTCAAAAGGATTTTTCCCGGTCAAATGAACCAGTTTTCCAAATCTTGATGACAACCAAGGAATAATGGTAAACGATGCTAACAATGAGAACAATGTTGCAATAACCACAGTGACACAGAATTGTGCCAGGATATTCGCCACCAAACCTGTACTCATCGCAATAGGAAGGAATACCACCACGATTACCAAAGTAATGGCGGAAACCGTAAATCCAATCTCGGCAGCACCGTCATAAGCGGCACGGATTCGGCTTTTTCCCATCTCCATATGTCGGTAAACGTTTTCCAAAACTACAATGGCGTCATCCACAAGAATACCTACAACTAATGATAGACCGAGTAAACTCATCAGGTTCAACGTATAGCCCATCAGATTCATTCCAATGAAAGTTGCAATCAACGATACCGGAATGGAAACCATTACGATAAAGGCATTTCTGATGTTATGAAGGAACAATAACATCACTACAGCTACAAGAATAATCGCCAGGAACAAGTCAAAGATTACGTGGTTGGCCGCTTCCAATGTAAAATCTGTACTGTCATCTACAATTTTAACTTTAACGCCTTGGGCAGCGTAATTCTTCATCACCTCATCCACAGTTTTTGTGATGCTTTCCGAAACTGAAACCGCATTGGCGTCAGACTGTTTTTTGATTTGCATCAAAATAGTCGGCAATTGGTTGAATCGTGCTACTTTTTCAACATCTTTCTGTGCATCGAAAACCGTAGCAATATCAGACAATCTTACCTGAGCTCCGTTTTTGGAAGAAATCACAAGGTTATTAAGTTCCGCAACGGATTTATATTTTCCTTCTAATCGGATTGTAGATTTTGAAGTTCTTGTTTTCAACGCACCAGTCGGGAAGTCAAGGTTAGAGGAAAGGATAGCCTGCTGAACATCAGAAATGGCCAATCCGTAACCTTGCAGTTTTTTCTCATCAAGATTAACCTGAATCTCTCTCTCCTGACCACCAATCAAGTCAACCTGAGCGACACCGTTCACACGGGAAAAAATCGGCTCAATCTTTTTATCCAGAAGATCATAAAGTTGCTTGTTATTCATCTTATCACTAGAGATACTCATCGTGATAATCGGTAGATCATCCAGGGAGAATTTATTCAATGAAGGTGTTTTTGCATCATCCGGAAGGTCTGCAAGAACCGCATTAACCTTACGCTGAGCATCATTCAATGCATAATTGACATCAGCACCTGCATTCAGCTGAACCATAATCACCGAAAGACTTTCATAGGAAGATGCTTCCACTTTTTTCACATTCTCAAGAGAACCTACGGCATCTTCAATTTTTCTCGTTACCGAGGTTTCCACCTCACTTGGCGACGCTCCGGGATATACCGTGGAAATCGTTACCATATTGGTTTCAAATTTCGGGATCAATTCGTACCCCATCATAGAGTAACTCAACAGACCTCCCAGCGTCAGAATCGTAAATAATACGATCACTAACGACGGTCTTTTAATGGATATTTCTGCTAACTTCATCTTCTCTTACTTTACGATATTGATTTTAGATCCGTTGTCCAGGTTGATTTGTCCGCTTGTGATGACCTGCTCGCCGCCATTCAGT
>JAEXJU010000250.1 GCA_023448955.1 Bacteroidota bacterium | reverse complement strand
GTTTCTTCATTCACCAATTCATCATCGACAAGAATTTTACCGGAGTGTTCATCGATAATGATTTTCTTTCTCTGAGCAATTTCCATTTGTTTCTGAGGCGGAATAGTAAAGAAAGATCCTTTTGGCGCTCCTCTTTCCAATCCTACAACAGCAAGACCTGTGGATGAACCCTGACGGATTCTTTGGTAAGAAACCAATAATCTGTCATCGATTTTATCTGCAAACTCTTTAGATTTTTCTAATAGATAATCTTCTTCTTTCTGAGTTTCAGCGATTAGCGTATCCAATTCACTTTTCTTGTGAGAAAGGTGGTTCTTAAGCTCATCGATTTTAGTGTTAAGATCTGAAAGTGTTTCTTTTTTATGGTCAATTCTGGATCCGAATTCTTTGATTCTTTTTTCAGCCAGTTGGATTTCCAGTTCCTGATATTCCACTTCTTTTGCTAATGCTTCGAACTCCTTGTTATTTCTAACGTTATCTTGCTGGGTTTTATATTTCTCAATAAGATTCTGAGCCTGTTTCATTAACTCTTTTTTCGCATTGATTTCAGCATTTTGCTCAGCAATTTCGTTTTCAAATTTTTGGGCTCTTTTTTCAAGACCTTCAATTTCTATTTCCAGATCTTCAACTTCAATCGGCAATTCACCTCTTGTATTACGGATCTCGTCCAAACGTGAGTCAATGATCTGAAGATCATAAAGTGCTCTTAGTTTTTCTTCAACAGAAATTTCGTTTACTTTAGCCATATCTATAAAAAATAATTAACAGGATTTGTTTTTTGTGTCGTTTTAGCGATTGCAAATGTAGTAAATTTTTCGGACAAAATTTCAAATAATTGTTGAACCACAAATTGTTCCGATTCAAAATGCCCGATATCACAAATCAGCATTTTTCCTTCTGCCGAAAAGAAATCATGATACTTCACATCACCTGTAAGATAAGCATCGCACTTTGCAGACATCGCTGCCTTGATTCCGCTTGCTCCGCTCCCACCCAGAACACCTATTCTTGTGATTTTTTTGTTATTCAAAGAACTGTGTCTTATAATGTCGAGATTAAATTTTTGTTTTATAAACTTAAGAAAATCCAGCTCATCCATTCCCTGTTCCAAATCGCCAAACCTTCCCAAACCGGTGTAATGATTGTCATTTTCAAGCGTAATTAACTGATAAGCAACTTCTTCGTAAGGATGATTTTCTTTCATTGTAAAAAGAATCTGATTCGTTTTATAATCCTCAAAAATCACATTGATCAAAACTTCATTTGCGTTCTCTCTTTCATTATGCGTTCCGGTCACAGGATTTGAACCGTCCAATGGTCGGAAAGTTCCATCGCCTTGTATGGTAAAACTACATTCATCATAGAAACCAATATTTCCGGCGCCGGCTAGGAAAAGGGCATTTCTCAGTTTTTCAGCAGAATCTATGGGAACATAAACTTCCAGCTTTCTTAATTGATTTTTTTTAGGCATCAGCACTTTTTGGTTTTTCAACCCGAGAACTTCACATATTTTATAGTTGACACCAAAATAATCATTATCAAAAGCCGTATGAATGGCATATATTGCAATTTTATTTTCCAAAGCCCTGAGAACAGCTTTTTCTACATAGTTTTTACCAGTAATTGATTTCAGTCCGGAAAAAATAATGGGATGAAAACAAAAAACGAAGTTCAATTTTTTTCCAATTGCTTCATTGATGACATTTTCCAAAGCGTCGTGCGCAATAAGAACACCAGTAAGCTCCCTTTCCGGATTCCCACAAAGCAATCCAACATTATCAAAATCCTCGGCTTGCCTAGAGGGAATGATTTTCTCAAATTCTGTTATAAATTCTATAATTTTCATTGATTATAAATTTTATCTGATAAACAAACGGTCATCAAAAGTAAATTTTTCTATTTTTTTGATTCTGATTTTTGAAAACTCAGGATGTTTTGGATTAATAATATAGTTAAACTCACCCTGTACTGCTGCAGAAGGAATTTTCATTGTTAGCAACTTTTTATCTTTCAGAAACTTATCTCCCAGTTTTTGAGTTGAATGAATATGCGGAAAAGTATTCCATTCTTTAGGAAGCCGTTTGGGTTCTAAAAAATCATTCTCAGGAATCTCAATATGAACAAGACGATAATCTTTCGGCAAAATACCTAACGGCGTGTGAACAGCAATTTCAGCGACACAGAGCGCTATAGATTGCGCAGTGTAAAGTGCAGGATTTCCTTTACTATTCCATCTACCGCCTGCTAATTCTGCCCCTTTCCCGCTAAGATCTTCCGCATAGATTTCTTTGCAAAGTCTGTAAACTATCATCTTGATTATGCCAAAATACCGTGTTCTATACGTGTGAGCTCATCCATCAGAAGAGAAATCCCAAAACTACTACCCAACAAATCCTGAGGTTTTGTTTTTCCCAAAGCCATATTTTCTGTCTGGAGCCAGACTAAAAAATCATTAGCAGAACCGAAAACATCTTCTCCTCTTTTATAAAGAATTTCTATCTGAAGAATTTTTTCGGATTGCAATGTATCAAAAGACTTATCTTCTTTCTGATAGCGGGATAACGTCTTCCCTGAAATATGCAGAAAATCTGCCCAATCCTGCATAGTGAAAGGAAATTTTTTTGTGATGTTATCAAATATTTTGAATGATATGCCATTCTTCGCAATATCCATCAGGCGGAATAAACCTGCATCATCGAAATTCTGGTAACAATAGAGTGCGGCTGGCTCATTTATTGTGTCTGCTTTTGCTTTTGTGGCGTTATACTTTTTCATCATGAATGATTTTTACTTCACAAATATACGACTTTTGTCTTTTAAAAAAAGACTTTTGTCTACTTTAATTCTGTTTTTTTATATTAATACTTTTGATTATTTTCATTTAATATTTGTTAACAATGAAAATCAAGCCCGAATTTGATCTTATACCAGAAGATGGTTGGAGAAAGAAAATATACGAAGTCATTTATCTATCAGACACAAAAGCCGGAAAAATATTTGATATTGGCTTATTGATTCTAATAGTTTTCAGTACAGTTTTGATAATGGTAGAAACAATTCCTATAGTAAAACTGCAATATTACAAAGAGTTTTATTATGCCGAATTTTTCATCACGATTATATTTACTATTGAATATTTACTTAGAATTATTTGTATAAAAGACAGAGAAGAATATATTTTCAGTCCGCTGGGAATCATTGATTTTTTATCAATTATTCCATTTTATATCAGCTTGTTTTTTCCTGTTTGGCATTTTGTTGCGATTATCAGAATGTTGAGAATTCTAAGGATTTTCAGAATTTTTAATCTGGCCGATTATATGCACGACGGACGTTTTATCGTTTCGGCTCTGAAACACAGCTCCAGAAAAATTTACATCTTTTTATTATTTATGATTATTTTCATAGTTATCATTGGCGCTATGATGTATGTCGTAGAAGATGGAAAAAACGGATTCAGCAGTATACCGCAAAGTGTTTACTGGGCCGTGGTAACAATAACTACAGTTGGCTATGGCGATATTTCGCCTGCTACACCATTAGGAAAACTGTTATCGATCATTGTAATGCTGTGTGGTTACAGTATAATAGCTGTTCCAACAGGAATTGTAACTTCAGAATTCCGCAGAAGAAGAAGCGATTTAAAATGCGCTAGATGCGGCAATGATGATCACGACGACAGCGCCAGATATTGCAAAATCTGTGGTGAGAAAATGGTTTAATGTTTTTCAGAAAACATCAATTCAAATTCCTGTTGATTTTCCTGAAATGTTCTTTTAGCCTCATCATATCCAATCTGAAAAATAGCTTCCAATCTATTTGGTTTTCTTTCAAAAGTTCCATATTTAGACAGTTTTTTTGAAGTAATAAACCAATCACAAAACGCAAATTTGTAAATCTCGGTTCTATGTGACAACAGCTCATAGGCACGCGTAGTAACCGAACGAATACTTTTCAGATCATTAACCTCCACATCCTGAGGCGGCGTAACATAAACACCAATCATTTTATCACATTCATTATGAATAACATCTGCAGGAAAATTATTCAAAACGCCGCCGTCACTGTACATTTCTTTGCCGATAAAATAAGGTGTGGAAATCCCCGGAATACAGGAAGAAGCTATAATTGCATCTACCACTTTATAATCTCTCTCGAATACTTTTTGCTGACCTGTTATAAGTTCTGTGGCAACAATTCTAATATCTCTGTCTAGATCTCCAATTGTCATATCCTCAAAAATAGGATTGAGATAAGTGGAGAATATTGCAGAAGAAACCAATCCAGGCTGATTAAAAGTAAAATGTTTCCAGTTAAAAAAATAGACTGACTGGAAAAAATCCAGAATCTCTTCCGGTGATTTACCGAAAGCGTAAAGAGATCCTACAATAGAACCAGCGCTGCAACAGGAAAGAATATTTGGTTTGATATTTTTTTCATTTAAAAATTTTAATACACCAGCGTGAGCCAATCCACGGGTTCCTCCTCCAGACAACACCAAACCTAATTTTGAATTTTCCATTAAGTAAAATTAAAAAAACCACAGAACAATCTGTGGTTTTACAATATGAATATTATGTTAATCTCATTATATATGAATCACTTCTCCGTAAGCAGCCGCAACAGCTTCCATCACTGCTTCAGAGATTGTTGGATGCGGGTGAATCGATTTAAGAACTTCGTGTCCTGTGGTTTCTAGTTTTCTTGCTACAACTGCTTCCGCAATCATATCCGTAACACCATCACCCACCATATGACATCCTAACCACTCGCCATATTTTGCATCAAAAATCACTTTGATAAAACCATCTACATCACCGTTAGCTGTAGCTTTTCCAGACGCTGAAAACGGGAATTTACCAACTTTCAGTTCATAACCTTTTTCTTTAGCTTGCTTTTCCGTTAAACCAACAGAAGCGATTTCCGGATGACAGTAAGTACACCCAGGAATATTGCCATAATCGATTTTCTCAACATGCAATCCTTTGATTTTCTCTACACAAGTAATTCCCTCAGCAGAAGCAACGTGTGCCAAAGCCTGAGTCGGGATAATATCTCCAATGGCATAATATCCTGGAACAGAAGTCTCATACCATTCATTGACAAGAACTCTTCCTTTATCGGTCTTGATTCCAACTTCTTCCAAGCCTATCCCTTCCAAGTTAGCAGCAATTCCGACAGCAGAAAGAAGAATATCTGCTTCCAAAGTGATTTCTCCGTTGGCTGTTTTTACTTTTGCTTTCACACCATTTCCAGAAGTATCTACAGATTCTACAGAAGAATTGGTCATAATTTCGATTCCAGATTTTTTCAGAGACTTCTCAACGTGTTTTGAAACTTCTTCATCCTCCAAAGGAACAATGTTTGGTAAAAATTCTACCACAGTCACTTTAGTTCCCATAGAATTGTAGAAATCTGCAAACTCAATCCCGATAGCGCCAGAACCTACAACAATCATAGATTTTGGCTGCTCAGGAAGTGACAAAGCTTGTCTGTATCCTATTACTTTTTTACCATCCTGAGGAAGGTTTGGCAATTCTCTGGAACGTGCACCAGTCGCAATAATAATGTGCGATCCAGTATAATCAGTAGATTTTCCTTCAGTATCTACAACAGAAACTTTTTTGCCAGCTTTCACTTTAGCAGTTCCCATTATCACATCGATCTTATTTTTTTTCATCAGGAACTGGATTCCGCCGCTCATTTTGGAAGCCACGCCTCTACTTCTTTGGATCACTTTCGTGAAATCGAATCCCGGATTTTCCACTTTATTAAGACCATAATCCTCTGCGTGTTTCAGATAATTGAAAACGTGAGCCGATTTCAGAAGCGCTTTTGTAGGGATACAACCCCAGTTTAGGCAAATACCTCCAAGATTTTCTTTTTCGATAATGGCTGTTTTGAAACCCAATTGAGCAGCTCTGATTGCAGTCACATAACCGCCAGGTCCACTTCCTATAACAATAATATCGTAGTTCATTGTGATTAAAAAATTTATGCGAATTTACGGAAAATTATTGGAAGCATAGTATGACAAAAAGCAACTTTAAAAGTTGCTTAATATTTAATTCTTTATCAGTTTAAAAGTTTCTGATTCTGTTCCATATTTCAGCCGGATCACATAAACACTATTAGGGTAGCTGGAAATATCAAATGAATTAGAACCTTTGCTTAAATTACTTTTCCTTAACAATATTTTGCCTGTATAATCATACATCAAAAATTCTTCGATATCCCTTTTCGTTTCAACTTTGAAAAAACCTTTTGTAGGATTGGGATAGATTTTGGTCGCAAAATCCTTTTTCTCCAGACTTTCTACTTCTAGTTTTTTATTGATAAATTCTTTCACAACACCATTTTTACAATCAGGAGCTGTGGAACGCTGGAGAATCAATCTCAACAGCAAATCATTCAATTTTTCAACTTCATATTCACTTGCCGTTGGTTTGATATGATTATTGCCAATTCCGCTTTCATTGGTAAGAAAAGTGTAAGTTCCATTCGTAAGCAATGCAAAGGTACGCATCAGATATTCCGTTTGTTTATCGGTATCGCTGGCTGCAATCGGGATAATTGTAATTCCTTTCTTAGCTGCCAGTTTAATTTTTCGATGAAGCTTTTCGATATTTTCATCCGACAAGTGTGGTGGCGCATCCAGAAGAAGAAACATTATCTTGGTGGCATTTCCGTTACTCCAGCTTAGTTCATCAACCGAAGATTCCAGCGCTTCTACAACAGCTTCAGGATGATCGCCACCTCCATTTGCGTTTTGTTTTTTGATAAAATCAATCAGATTTTCGGCATCGTTAGAAAAATCGAACTTGCGGGTTACATAATCATCGCCGTGATCTCTGTAAAAAACCGAACCGTATCTCACATTTATATTTTTCAGGTTAGCTTCTACTTTTTTCAAAACGTCTAATAATTCAGATTTCAGATAATTGATTTCATCGCCCATAGATCCTGTTGCATCTACCACAAAAACCAGATCCAAAGCTCTTTTTTTGGTACAACTCTCGTTGATTTTAATCAGATTTTGTCCGTTTCGGAATTCTTTTGCATTCTGTGACAGAACATTACCAAACTCATCTTCTATTCTGTAATTTCCAGAAATATTTTGTTGAGTTAAAATAGAAGAAATCCACAACTCTGCATTTCCACGGTTATCGGTTACGCTTTCCCAAACAGTTTCATTATTATCATTTATTAATTTGAGTTTTTTGCCAATAATAGGATTGTTATCAAAATTGGTCAATTGCACCGAAACCCTTTTGTCCGGAAAAAATTTCCATGTTTTTTTGTATTGATCCAAAACAGGCAGCGCAATATCTTGCCAATAATTCCATTTGGAAAAATCATTCACTTCGCCTGCCGTTAGTTTTCCTGCATCTGGAAGAATAATTTCTTCTTCTTCTTCTTTAGTTTTATTTTTATTCTCGAGTTTGTACTCTCGATCTAATTTTCTTAATTCTTTTCTTGACAGATTTTTAGTTTTGATCACAACGACTCCATTTGTAGCTTTAGTTCCATAAAGACTTGTAGCTGCTTCTTTTTTTAGAACATTTACAGATTCTATATTATCAGGATTTATAGCTTCTAAAATTCCTGATGAAAATACTTTTCCATTTACAATGTACAAAGGTTTTTTTGATGAATCTACAGAAGCGGCTCCACGAATCTTAATATCTTTAGACGCAGATGATCTGGTAATTTCAAGACCTGCAACTTTTCCTGATAATGGAGAATACATTGTTCTACTTGCTAAAAACTCTGACAATTCTTTAGATTTTGCAAGTGCATCGTTGGAAAATTTCACTTCAGCTGTGCTACTTTTTGCTGTACTTGGAGGCGGAGGTGGCGGTGTGTATGCTG
>JAEXJU010000320.1 GCA_023448955.1 Bacteroidota bacterium | reverse complement strand
TGGCATCTGAAGCCACTCAAACCAAAGAACATAAGATTTTCAATCATTTGCCAGAAACTTTGGAAGTTGGACGCTACCACTCTTGGGCTGTAAATCCCGATGATTTTCCCGATGAATTGGAAATCACAAGCGTCGATAAAAACGGAATGATAATGAGTCTGAAACACAAATCTTATGACGTTCACGCTGTCCAATATCATCCGGAAAGTATTTTGACTCCTGATGGGAAAAAGATTTTAGAAAATTTTCTTAAAAAATGAAGAAATCCAAAAAAATAATTTCATCAATATTAATTATAATAACATTGGTTTTTATTTGGTTTTATACAAAAGAACCAATGGAAATTATAAGTAATTCTGATATTGAACATAAAATGAAATTTTCACCTCTTTATGGAGACAGTTGCTTTGTATATATTCCTTACAAAATGAAAATATTCAATAATAGATTTAAAATCCTGGCACTATCAGAAATAACTGATACACAATATTTGGATGAGGAAATTAATAATCTTGTTTATGATTATAAGGGAAATGAAATAACAAATCTAAGAAATCGAGAATATGATACAGGTTATGAATATTATTATAAAAAATATGATAGAACAATTTTTCCATTATGCTACAAAACATTAACCTTTTACAAAGCATATAAAATTGCAAAGTCAGAAATTATTGACTATAACGAAAAGATCAATTTTGATAAATATCGATCTACCTTATATAGAATAGATATTAATCTAAATTATAAAATTTCTGAAAAGCAAAAACAAGTTTTGTATAATATGAAAGATAAAAAAATTGTATTCTGGATAGTTTCTCAAGACGGTCAGATTGAATATATGATTAATTATTATCTAAATAATATGCAAAAAGTTAATGAATTAAAAAAAATGTCAAACTCAGAATTAAAAAACTTAATGTTTAAAGACATTAGAAAATAAATGAAACAAATCCTACAATACCTTTTCAATCACCAGACTTTGACGAAAGCCGAAGCCAAAGCGATTTTGATTGAAATCTCACAAAATAAATTTAACGAAAGCGAAGTTATTTCGTTTATCACTGTTTTCCTGATGCGCACCATTACGCTGGAAGAACTTACCGGTTTCCGCGAAGCATTGTTACAATTGGCAAAACATGTCGATTTGGGAACGCACGATTTGGTGGACATCGTCGGAACTGGCGGCGACGGAAAAAACACGTTCAATATCTCAACTTTAGCGAGTTTCATCGTTGCTGGAACTGGACAAAAAGTGGCGAAACAAGGTAATTACGGTGCGTCTTCCATTTCTGGTTCATCTAATGTTTTGGAAGAATTGGGTTACCAATTCAAAAATAATTCCGAGGATTTGAAAGCCGATTTGGAAAAAGGAAACATCTGTTTTCTGCACGCACCGTTGTTTCATCCCGCTTTGAAATCCGTTGCCCCATTCAGAAAACAGCTCGGTTTGAAGACTTTTTTCAATCTTTTGGGACCGTTGGTCAATCCTGCTCGCCCTGATTTTACGATGATTGGCGTGGCAAATCTCGAAATTGCAAGAGTCTATCAATATCTTTTACAAAAGCAGAAAAGCGAGTTTATGCTCGTTCACGCTTTGGATGGATACGACGAAATTTCTTTGACAGGCGATACCAAAATTTTTAATAAATCTGGTGAAAAAATATATTCAGCAGAAGATTTAAGATTCAAAAACATTGCTCCGGAAAGTATTTTCGGAGGAAACACAAAAGAAGAAGCTTCCAAAATTTTTCTTCAAATCTTGGAAGGAAAAGGAACCGAAGAACAAAACGCAGTCGTTTTGGTGAATGCTTCAATTGCTTTGCAAAACACCGGAAAGTTTGGAAATTATGACGATTGTCTGGCTTTAGCAAAAGAAAGTCTGGAAAGCGGAAAAGCGTTAAATAGTTTACAGTCATTAGTTGATGGTTGATAGATTAATAAAACCGCTAAACTCCATCAACCGATAACCAACAATCATCAACAAAAAAAATATGAACATCCTAGATAAAATCATAGAACGAAAAAAACAGGAAATTGCAGACGCAAAATCCAAAATTTCTGTTTCCCAACTGAAGGATTCTGAATTCTTCGGAAGGCCAACTTTTTCGTTAAAGGAAACCATCAAAACAAAATCCGGAATTATCGCCGAATTCAAAAGACAATCGCCAAGCAAAGGAATTATCAATGACAAAATTTCGCCGTTGGAGGTCGTTTCTCAATATGAAAAATTCGGAGCAAGTGCTGTTTCTATTTTGACAGATAAAGACTTTTTTGGTGGAAGTTTTGATGATGTTTTGAGTGTTCGAAATCAAATTAATATTCCGATTTTGAGAAAAGATTTTATGATTGATGAATACCAGTTTTATGAAGCCAAATCAATAGGTGCAGACATTATTTTGTTGATTGCAGCTTGTTTGTCACCAACTCAGGTTTTGGAATTTACAGAATTGGCGCATTCATTAAATCTTGAAGTCTTGTTGGAAATCCATTCAGAAGAAGAATTAAAACACATCAATAAAAAAGTAGATTTTGTAGGCATCAACAATAGAAATTTAAAAGATTTCAAGGTTGATTTGCAACATTCCGTTGATTTAAAAAACC
>JAEXJU010000271.1 GCA_023448955.1 Bacteroidota bacterium | reverse complement strand
CTTTTGAATTCGGCATCATCGTTAGTTTGTTTATCAAGGATATGAGCTGTAACTAATTCCAAAGGTAATTCGCCGTCATCCAGAGTAATAAAATCAAAGAATTCAAAAACCCGGGCATCTTTTAAATCCCGAAGTTCGGTGTTGGGAAAACCACCGCCCATTGCTGTTTTTATCTGTGGATAATGGTCTTTTATATACTTTGCGCACCGGAAAGCTGAATAGAGATTACCTGGAAACGGCACCGAAAAGCAAACCACTTTTGGCTGGACAATGTCTAATTTTGTCTTTAGAATTTTTAAAGTGATGTGATCGATGAAAGTTTCCTCGGCATTGATTTTAGAATATAATTCATCAAAAGAATTGGCACTTTTTCCCAATCGTTCGGCATACCTGCTGAATCCAAAGTCGGCATCGATATTTTCCACAATATAATCCGATAGATCTTCCAGATAAAGCGTTGCAAGATGTTTGGCCTTGTCCTGCATTCCCATATTCCCGAAAGCAAATTCCATATCATCCAATTGATTGAAGCGGGACGCCTCCGGAAGGAAGTTCATAGAACAGATCTGCCTGGCCAATGTTGGATTTTGATTCTGAAGAAACAATATAACCTGGTCAATCGTACGGATATAATCTTCTCTCAATGCCAATATTCTTGAAGAATTTTCCGAGATGTTCTGACGGTCGATTTTTGAATTAAAGATCTTTCGCAGTCCGTCGGAAGAAAATAATTCCAGAATCACCTCAATTCCGAGATCCATCTGGAAGCTGGAAATCTGCTTCGTATTCAGAAAACCTTTGATATAAGCTGTCGCAGGATAAGGTGTGTTGAGCTGGGTAAATGGTGGCGTTATTAACAGGAGATCTTTCAAAAATGATAATTTTTGCAAAGTTACGTTTTTACTACTTTTCTGCTCAAGCAATTATTTTTTTGAAAAAAACGAATAATCATCAACTTTAGAATGATTTTTGCTTAATGAGATTTTCTTGTAATAAAGAGAAATATTTTTTCAATATTTTTAAATATAGTATTTTGTTTGATTATAATTCAAAAATATCATTTTATTGAAATATTGTAAGTATTTTTGAAAGTTTAAGAATCTTAAAATTGTAAACAGTATAGTCTAAAAATCTATGGTTTTAATTGTCGATGATAACCAGAACAATATCTACTCATTAAAAAAATTATTAGAGTCTAACGATTTTCAGGTTGATACTGCAGATTCTGGTGAAAAAGCATTGGGAAAAGCGCTTAAAAACACTTATTCGCTGATAATTCTGGATGTCCAGATGCCTGATATGGACGGCTTCGAAGTTGCGGAAACCCTTTCCGGCTATAGTAAAACAAAGGATATTCCTATTGTTTTCTTATCTGCTGTCAATACCGAAAAAAGATTCATAACCAAAGGATATAAATCCGGTGGTATAGATTATGTGACCAAACCGATTGATCCTGATATTCTTTTACTGAAAGTAAAAACTTTTTATAACCTTCAGGAAAACAGCCTTGCACTCAAAAAGAACCAGCAGAATCTGGAGCTGGAAGTAAAAGGGAGACGAGAATCTCAGGCTACGATGAAATCTCAGATCGATCATTTTCATCTGATGCTTCAGGCACTCCCTCAGATTGCTTTTACACTAAATGAAAATGGTGAAGTTGATTTCGTGAATTGTAAATGGTATCAGTATTCCGAATCTGAGCAGCAATTCCCGGAAACACATCCCGATGATAAGGATATCAGAACAGAATTCGAAGAATGCAGAAAAAGAGGTAAATCTCTTGAGCTTGAAATCAGAATAAAAAACATCAAAACAAGCCTTTACAGATATCACCTGCTGAGGATGTCGCCTGTTTACGAAGGAGAGACGATCAAAAACTGGGTCGGGACTTTTACGGATATCGATGACCAGAAAAGAATCGAGAAGGAAAAAGATGAATTTCTAAGCATTGCCAGCCACGAACTGAAAACGCCACTTACCAGTATTAAAGCTTATACACAGCTGGTGGAAAGGAAACTAAAACAAAACGAGGAAAACTCAGAATTGGTCTATGTGAAAAAAACGCTGGATCAGATTGAAAAGCTTAATAGCCTTATAACGGATCTGCTGGATGTCTCGAAAATTGAAAACGGAAAACTGAAAATCAATAAAAAACCTGAAAATTTAGAATTGGTTATTCAGAATGCCATAGAAACCATTCTTCATACCAACAGCACAGATATTAAGATCGAAAGACACGGCATGAAGCCGGACTTTCTCATACCATTTGATAAAATCAGGATAGAGCAGGTGCTGATTAATTTTCTGAGTAATGCAATAAAGTATTCTCCGGAAAATAACCAGATCATTGTAACCACATTCAGTGATGAAAAGGAAGTTCGAATTAGTGTAACGGATTTTGGAATCGGGATTCCGGCCTTTAAGCAGGAATATGTTTTTCATAAGTTTTATCGTGTGGAAGAATCTTCTTTGCAATTTCAGGGAATGGGAATCGGTCTTTATATCTGTTCGGAAATCATCAAGCAGCATCACGGAACCATCGGAGTATCCAGCGAGATCGGAGAAGGTTCTACATTTTATTTTACATTGCCAATAAACTAATTCTTAATGCCAAAGAAAATTATAAGAAATCTACAGGTAGGCGTCGGATTTTCACTATTGATACTTATTGCTAGTTCAGTAGCTTCGTATTTCAGTATTCAGAATCAGATGGAAAACCGGGAAAAACTCTCGGCAAGCCGCAGATCTATAACAGCTGTGAAGGATGTTTTGGTAGCACTTCTGGATGCAGAGACCGGAAACAGAGGCTATCAGCTTACAGGTAGAGAAAGCTTTTTGCAACCATTCAATAAAAGTTTAGAGGAGCTCCCAAAGGCTATTGAAAGAGCAAAAGCTCTTAATATTGACAATAAAAATCAGCTGGATCGTCTCGATAAGTTGGAACAAAATGTCAAAGACAATATTGATAATATTAAAATTTTTGTCGAAAACAGAAGAAAAGGCATTGTGATGACTCAGCAACAGTTCCTGATGAGCAAATCTTATATGGACCGTTGCAGAATGATAGTCAATGATTTTGTAAGGTATGAAGAGAAACAGCTGGAAATAAAAAACAGAGATCTCACAAAATCTTCCAACACCACTGTTTTATTCATCATACTTTCAGCAATTGCAGCTGTTATTGTGACTGCTTTCTTTTATGCAAAGATGCGAGCGGATCTTATCAGAAGAGATAAGCTGGAAAAAGAACTTAAAGCCAAAGATTTGGAGATCACAAGACGTGTGAATGCCATCAAGCAGATTGCGAACAAAGTAGCCAGTGGAGATTACAGTCAGAAAGCGGTAGATAATTCTCAGGATGACCTAGGTGATCTGGTGGAATCTCTTAATCATATGACAGATTCTCTCAAAAAGTCCTTTGACAAAATCAATAATAGTGATTGGAGACAGACCGGACTCGTTTTGCTGAATGAATCATTGGTAGGTAACAAGTCTGTAAAGGATGTGAGCAATGAGTCGCTGAAACATTTTATAGACTATGCAAACTGCATCAACGGAGCTTTATATTTAAATGATGATGGAAGACTAAAAGTTACAGCAGCTTACGGACTGGAAGACAGAATGAAAAAAATCTTTGATTCTGGTGAAGGAATGGTGGGACAGGTTTTTCTGGAGAAAAAAATTAAAGTTTTTAACAATATTAATGATACTGATTTTGCTGTTTCTTTTGCAAGCAGCAAGATCCGGGTAAACAGTATTTTATTGCTTCCAATCGTATCCGGTGACTATAATTTTGGTGTTATCGAATTGAGTTCTGCAGAGAATTTTAATGATGAGAAATTAGAATATTTTGCTGAAGGTAGCAGAAATATTGCTGTTGCGATAGGCGCTGCAAAAGGCAGAGAACAGGAACAGCGATTGTTAGAAGAAACGCAGACTCAGTCCGAAGAATTGATGGTTCAGCACTCCGAATTGGAAAATCTGAACACAGAGCTGGAAGCGCAGACTCAGAAATTGCAGGCTTCCGAGGAGGAATTGAAGGTTCAGCAGGAAGAGCTGATGCAGACCAATGCAGAGCTGGAAGAGCGGTCCAAGCTACTGGAAGAAAAAAATATGCTGATAGCAGAAAGAAATGCGGAGATCCAGCGGAAGGTGGAAGAGCTGGCGCTCAGCACCAAATATAAATCGGAGTTTCTGGCGAATATGTCACACGAACTCCGAACACCGCTCAACTCTATTTTACTACTTTCTAGACTGATGGCGGAAAATCCTGATGAAAATCTGAATGAAGATCAAGTGGAGTCTGCAAAAGTAATCCAAAGTTCAGGAACAAGTCTGCTTACTTTGATTGATGAAATTCTGGATCTGGCGAAAATCGAATCAGGAAAAATGACACTCGAGCACCAGACTATTATGCTGGGTGATGTGGTGAAGGATTTGAAAAACCTTTTTGACCCTATTCTTAAGCAAAAATCTTTACAATTTAATATCATTATCGATGAAGATGTAAAAAAGACAATTGAAACAGACCGGTTGCGTCTGGATCAGGTGCTGAGAAATCTGCTTTCTAACGCAGCTAAATTCACATCAAAAGGTAGTATTACACTTCATATAAAAAATGACCCAAAACAAAAGGATTTCGTAGTATTTTCTGTGAAAGATACCGGAATCGGAATTCCTGCAGATAAACAAAATGTAATATTCGAAGCCTTCCAACAGGCAGATGGATCTACCAGAAGAAAATTCGGTGGAACTGGTCTCGGACTTTCAATTAGCAGGGAAATTGCAAGATTACTTGGTGGTGAACTGACATTATCAAGTAAAGAAAATGAAGGAAGTGATTTTAGCCTGATAATTCCTGTGATCAAAAAAGATGATATCGAGATCACAGAAGCAGACCAGAATATAGTAGAAATTATCAAAGACGATGCAGAAATTATTCAGAATATTCTCACTGATAATATTATAACTTCAAAATCACTGGAAATCCCGGAGGATGTAGATGATGACAGAGAAGCGATCAAAGAAGGAGATAAGGTCATACTGATTGTAGAAGATGATACCAATTTTGCAAAGGCTTTGCTAAAATATTCCAGGCTTCAGGATTATAAAGGAGTTGTGGTTGTAAGAGGAGATCTCGCATTGTCTGCTGCTATGCAATATCGTCCTTCAGCTATACTTTTAGATATACAACTGCCTGTAAAAGATGGTTGGCAGGTGATGGATGAACTGAAATCTACACCAGCTACCAGACATATTCCTGTTCATATGATGTCTTCTTTAAGAGCTAAACAAGAGAGCTTAATGAAAGGAGCAGTTGATTTTATCAATAAGCCTGTTGCGATGGAAGAAATGAACAAGGTGTTCAGAAAGATTGAAGAAACCATAAGGAAATCTTCTCAGAAAGTTCTGATTGTGGAAGAAAATGCAAGGCATGCATCAGCATTATCTTACTTTCTCAGCAGCTATGACATTGCACTTTCGGTGGAGAATAATGTCGAAGACAGCGTAAAAGCATTGTATTCAGATAAAGTAGATTGTGTCATTCTTGATATCGCCGCATTTCGCGGAAAAGAATATGAGATCGTAGAATCTATTAAAAGTAATGAAGGCTTAGAAAATTTACCTATTATCATTTTCACAGAACATAGTTTATCGACATCAGAAGAATTAAAAATAAAGCAATATGCAGATTCTATTGTTGTGAAAACAGCACATTCTTATCAGAGAATTCTGGATGAAGTGGGACTTTTTCTCCACCTGGTTGCAGAAAAAAATAATCCCGAAGACACCAGAAGTAAAACTTTAGGGTCACTAACAGAGGTTTTAAGCGGCAAAAAAGTTCTTATAACTGATGATGATGCACGTAATATCTTTTCATTGACAAAAGCTCTGGAAAAATATAAGGTAGAAGTTATCCTGGCAATGGACGGGAAACAGGCGCTTGATCAGATAAATAAAAATCCTGATGTTGATGTGGTCCTTATGGATATGATGATGCCGGAAATGGATGGTTATGAGACCATCAGAGAAATAAGAAAAATGCCAAAATATAAAAGACTTCCGATCATTGCTGTTACTGCAAAATCGATGATGGGAGATAGAGATAAATGTATTACTGCAGGCGCTTCTGATTATATTTCAAAACCTGTGGATATAGATCAGTTGTTGTCATTACTTAGAGTCTGGCTATACGAAAGTTAATATGAAAAAGAAAATACTGATCGTAGATGACGATCCTAGAAATATATTTGCTCTAAAGCTAACATTAAAATCAAAAGGTTATGATGTTAGAAGTTCCCTATCCGGAAAAGAAGCCATTGCAATGCTAAAGAATGAACCGGATATAAAGGTCATTTTAATGGATATGATGATGCCGGATATGGATGGTTATCAGACTATGAAAATCATTCGGGGAACAGAGCCGGTCAGTAAAACCGTAATTATTGCTGTAACTGCACAGGCCATGCCGGAAGACCGTGGAAAATGTCTGGAAGCCGGAGCAGATGATTATGTTACAAAACCAATAAATGTTGATACTCTGTTAAACACAATTGAAAAATTATCATAATGTTAGAACCTGGAATTGTAAAAGATGAAGAGGTAGAATATCTGATAAAAGACGTTTATGATCTGTATGGCTATGATTTTTCGCTATACAGCCGGGCATCTTTTAAAAGGCGTGTTAATAGAATTTGTTTGATTGATAAGTTTACAAGTTTCGCAGAACTGAGATATACACTTATTAATGAACCGGATTATCTGAAACGTTTTATTGAAGAAGTTACGGTCAATGTGACAGAGATGTTCAGAGATCCGTATTTCTTTAAAGAACTAAGAGAAAATATACTTCCGCAACTAGGAACTTATCCGCTTATAAGAATCTGGATTGCAGGATGTTCTACCGGTGAAGAAGCTTACTCTGTTGCAATACTTCTGAAAGAGGCAGGATTATATCATAAATCGCTAATTTATGCTACAGACATTAATCCTTCAGTTTTAGAAACGGCAAGAGCAGGCGTATTTCCGATTAGCCAGATGAAGACTTATTCTGAAAATTATATTTTATCAGGAGGGAAAAAAGACTTTTCGGATTATTATACTGCAAATTATGATAGTGCAAGATTCGACAGTAGTCTGAAGGAAAAAATGATTCTTTCTACACATAATCTCGTGTCTGACAGTTCATTTAACAGCTTTCAGCTTATTGTTTGCAGGAATGTTCTGATCTATTTCGATAAACCTTTGCAGGAACGAGTATTTAAATTGTTTGATGACAGTTTGGAAAACCTTGGATATCTTGCCCTGGGATCAAAAGAAACATTACGGTTTTCTAATTTAGGAAAAATCTATCAACAGATCAGTGATCAGAAAATCTGGAAAAAAACGACTCACAACTAAAGATGCAAAAGATACGGACAGAATTGGTGATTATCGGCGGATCTGCAGGTAGCCTGCAGGTGATACTCGATCTTGTTCGCGGTTTGGAAAAAGATCTTGATTTTCCAATTGTTCTTGTAATCCATAGAAAAGCACAATCTGCAAGTATTTTACAATCATTACTTCAGCAGTTTACAGAAAAAGAAGTGATCGAAATAGAAGATAAGACAGAAATAGAAAATGATAAAATATATATTGCTCCGGCAGATTATCATCTTTTATTTGATTCTAAGATCAATCTTTCTCTGGACAGGTCAGAAAAGCATCATTTTTCCAGACCTTCTATAGACATTGCTTTTGTATCGGCATCAGAGGTTTATAAAGAAAACCTTTTAGCCATTTTATTATCGGGTGCCAATGCGGACGGCATCTCCGGACTGAATTTTATAAAAACCAATAACGGAAAAATCTGGATTCAGGATCCTGAAACAGCTGAAGTAGATTATATGCCGAGACACGCAAAAGAACAGGTAGCCTTTGATCTTCTCATCAATCCGGAAAAACTTTACATTAATATTAATCAATTAAATAGATAAGACCCACACTAAAATTATGGATAAGAAAAGAATATTGATTTTTGATGATGACACCACACTGCTGGAACTCATCTCAATAATTTTTGAGGATGGCGGTTATGAGGTAGATATCTCACAGACATCGCACAACATTCTGGAAAAAGTATCAGAGTTTCACCCGGATATTATTCTCATGGACAACTGGATCCCGAATATCGGTGGAATCGAAGCTACAAAACTTCTGAAAAGCAAAGAAGAGTTCCGGAATATTCCCGTGATCTATGTAACTGCCAATAATGATATAGAATCTCTTGCAGAAAGTGCGAAAGCAGATGATTATGTTGCCAAGCCATTTGATCTGGAAGAGCTGGAGAAAAAAGTGGCAAAATATATCAAATAGATGTGTAGCCTCACCAGGAATCGAACCTGGATCTAAAGTTTAGGAAACTTCTATTCTATCCGTTGAACTATGAGGCC
>JAEXJU010000264.1 GCA_023448955.1 Bacteroidota bacterium | reverse complement strand
CCGTAGGAGCGATATGTTTTTAACAGGAAATATCAACACAGTTTAACAAAGCTCCGTAGGAGCGAAATGTTTGTAGAAATAGTTATAGCAACACAGTTTGCCAAGCTCCTAGGAGCGATATGTTTTTAACAGGAAATATCAACACGGTTTACCGGGCTCCGTAGGAGCGAAATGTTTGTAGTAAATAGCAATAAAGTTTAAAAAGCTCCGTAGGAGCGATATGTTTTTAACAGGAAATATCAACACAGTTTAACAAAGCTCCGTAGGAGCGACACAAAAAACTAAAATGAAAATATTAAAATTTGGAGGAACTTCAGTCGGAAGTGTACAAGCATTGAGAAATGTAAAATCAATCATTGAAAAGGAATTTAGCAAAAACGAACCTTTAGTTGTCGTATGTTCTGCTTTGTCAGGAATTACTAATGCGCTTTTGTCAGCATCCGAACAAGCTTTGAAACAGAATGATTTTTCAGAAATTCTAAAATCTGCGGAGGAAAACCATTATAAAGTTATTTCAGAATTGCTGCCTAGAACCGCTCAAAATCCATTGTTGATGATGGTGAAAGTGGGTTTTAATGAGATCGAAGATATTCTTTTCAGTGTCAAGAACCTTGGAGAATTATCAAACAGAATCAAAGACAGGCTGCTTTCTTACGGCGAACAGATGTCTTGCAGGATAGTTTCGGCTTTTCTTCAATCCGAAAATTTGCCCGCTGTTTTTCAGGATTCAAGGGAATTGATTGTGACAGATTCTCATTTTGGAAACGCCAATGTCGATTCAAAATTAACAACTGAGAATATCACAAATTGGAAGCCGGAAAATCAGATTTATGTCACTACAGGTTTCATTGCAAAAGATAGAAATAATGATACAACAACTCTTGGTAGAGGTGGTTCGGATTACACCGCCGCAATTTTAGGATCAGGATTGAGAGCAGCAGAAATCCAGATTTGGACAGATGTTGATGGTTTTTTAACTGCTGACCCAAGATTGGTAAAGAATGCTTTTTCCCAGACCGAGCTCAGCTATCAGGAAGCGATGGAAATGTCCTATTTCGGGGCAAAAGTCATCTATCCGCCAACCATGATTCCGGCCATTGAAAGCCAGATTCCGATTTATATCAAAAATACTTTTAAGCCGGAAAATCCCGGGACACTGATTCATCAAAAATCAGATATCTCAAAAGGTCTTATCAAAGGGATTGTTTCTATCGAAAAGACATGTCTCATTAACATTACTGGAAATGGGATGATTGGAATGAAAGGTTTTAGTGGACGATTGTTCAACGCTTTGGCGAGATATGAAGTTAATATTATTCTGATTACACAAGCCAGTTCGGAACACAGTATCTCTTTTGTGGTTGCTTTTGATGATGAGAAAAAAGCAGAGAAAGCAATCCGTGAAGAATTCGAATTTGAAATCAATGCCAATAAAATCGATGAACCACAGTTCGACAATGAGTTGAGTATTATTTCTGTCGTTGGAGAAAATATGAAAAAAATGAGAGGGATCAGTGGGAAATTTTTCAGTGCTTTGGGCAAAAACGGAATCAATATTATTGCCATTGCACAGGGCTCATCAGAACTCAATATTTCTGCAGTTATTGAAAGAAATGAGCTTTCAAAAGCGCTTAATGTTGTACACGATTCGCTGTTACTGTCGCCTGTAAAAACCTTCAATGTGATGTTTGCCGGAACAGGAAATATCGGTAAAGAATTGTTCCGTCAATTGGAAAGAGAACAGAAAAATCTGGAAGATAATCATCAGATCAAAATTAATGTGGTGGGAATTACCAACAGTCGGGAAATGAAAATTTTCGACAATCCGCGATCTGATTTTAATTTAAATAATAACTTTAATAGTTGTTTGCAAGAATCAGATTTAGAAATATTTATAAAATCTATATCAAGTAAAAATTTACCGAATTTGGTTTTTGTTGATAATACTTCCAGCGAAGATGTTGTCAAAGTTTATCCTATACTATTTGAGAATAATATTTCAGTAGTTGCCTGTAACAAAAAAGGGAATTCTTCATCTTTTCATCAGTATAGTCTATTTAAGAGATTGGCCAAAAAGAACAATGTCAATTTCTTGTACGAAACAAATGTCGGTGCTGGTCTTCCAATCATTAAAACTTTAAATGACCTTTGGATTTCTGGAGACGAAATTCTGAAAATCGAAGCGATTTTATCAGGAACGATTTCCTATATTTTCAATAATTACGTTGGCGATAAAACTTTTGCGGAAGTAGTAAAAACTGCCCAGGAATTAGGTTACACAGAACCTGACCCGAGAGATGATCTAAACGGAATGGATTTCTCCCGAAAAATGTTGATTCTTGGACGAGAAATTGGTTTGCCATTAGAAATGTCCGATGTCAATATCAAGAATTTTCTTCCTGAAACTTGTCTCCAAGCAGAATCAATTCCTGCTTTTTACGAAGAATTAGAAAAACACGAACATTATTTCTCATCTTTCAAAAACGAAGCAGAAAGTTCTGGCAGAAAACTGAGATTAATTGGTGTTTTGGAACACGGAAAAATCAACATCGAAGTTCAGATGGTAAATTCGGATCATCCTTTTTTCGGATTGTCTGGAAGCGACAATATCATTTCATTCACAACGTCGAGATACAGAAATACACCTTTGGTTGTAAAAGGTCCTGGCGCAGGTGCAGAAGTAACAGCTGCCGGAGTCTTTGCAGATTTGGTGAGAGTTACAGCACAATAATAGTTGTTAATGATTAATTATCAATGATTAATTTTTAACAAGAATCAATTAACAATTTACCATAAAAAATTAATAATTAAAAATGGATTCTATAAAAGTTTTTGCGCCTGCAACAGTTGCCAATGTTGTCTGCGGTTATGATATTCTAGGTTTCGCAATAGAAGAACCGGGCGATGAAATCATTCTGAGAAAAAACGATTTCAATCAAATCATCATTACAAAAATCGAAGGCGATGGCGGGAAACTTCCCAAAGATCCTGCGAAAAATGTGGTTTCTCACGTCATTCGATTGTTTTTAGAAAAAATCAATTCCAGCCAAGGAATCGATATCGAGCTTTACAAAAAGATGCCTCTAAACAGCGGAATGGGTTCTAGTGCAGCGAGTAGTGTTGCCGCTTTGGTCGCAATAAATGAACTGATGGGAAAACCTTATTCAAAACAAGAATTGTTGCCACTCGCAATGGAAGGCGAACGAATTGCTTGCGGAAATGCTCACGCCGACAATGTGGCGCCTGCACTTTTGGGTGGTTTGGTTTTGGTCAGAAGTTATGAACCGTTGGATGCTCTCAAATTACCTTATCCAAAGGATTTATCGGTCGTTTCCGTTCATCCTCACGT
>JAEXJU010000263.1 GCA_023448955.1 Bacteroidota bacterium | reverse complement strand
GGATATTACAATCGACTGTAACCCAGGCGGGACACCTAAAATTAAAAGTGGAGTTGGTTGTCTATCAGGTAAAATTGATTGTAAACCAGTTCACCCTTGTGATTAATTATTAAAACTTAACAAAATGAAAAAAACTCTTAAAATTGCTGTCTTAGGACTTGCGTTAACATTAGGAATTGGTATATCTACTAATTCAACTAATTTACTAGGAATCCAGACCGTTCAAGCGCAGGAAGCTGATGATGATGAAAGTGAACTACAGCTTACAGAATCTTGCTGGATAAATGGGAAATATGTTTCTTGTTCTATTACCGGATGTTTAACTGGTAAGATTGATTGTAAGCCTAGCGAGGGCTGTTGTGATTAAATTTATATGGGGAGTCGTTATGACTTCCCATAAATGTAAATGCTTTAGTTCAGATAAACCTATATTTTTTATGTCCTTTTTTAAATTTACTCCCTTATTACTTGTAGGCGTTTTATTGTTAGTTTCATGTAACGGAACAAATAATGATCAAAAAATTGATGGATTAACCTCAGGTAAGTATTCCTTTAATGTTTCTCCTTCCGAATCAAATATTAATTGGGAAAGTAAAATTGATTCGTTCTCAGTAATTCCTTTAGAAAATAACATTGAAGCTTTATTAGGAAAGATTGACAAGGTAGAAATTCGTAAAAACAAACTGTTTTTACTTGATATAATGCATCGAAAATTGAATGTTTTTGATGTAGCAAACGGAAAATTCTTAGGGCAAATTGGAACTAGGGGAAAAGGAAGAGGAGAATTTTTGGATATACGGGATTTTTCCATCATAGGAGACACAGTATTTTGTCTTGATTATAACAAGATAAACAAGTATAATCTAAATACTTTTGAATTTATTTCCGCTGTTCCTTTTACTAACGAAGAAGTAATTGATGTTAACCCAATAAATTTTGCTTTCTTGGGAGATAACAAGTATTATATATGGAACAATCTTGAAAGAGGGGCGAAAAAAGATGATCAAGGTTATTTTTTACTAGAATTTGAAAATAACAAAAAAACTAAATCATATTTCAAGCATAACGAAGCTAGGTTCTTTGAGGATAAAATGTTCTTTACCACCACCGTAAAAAACGAATATTTAGTCGCGCCGCCAATCGGATTTAATAATATTTCGTTATTAAGTGATACTTCTGTAGTCAATTATATTGATATAGATTTTAACGGAAAAAATCTACCGACAGAATATCTTGAATCTATAAAGGACGATAAAGATTATTTTAATTTGTTGTTAGCCAACAATTATTATAAAATATACAAAAATATAATAGATATAGACAGAACCAAACTGTATTTTAGTATAATAGGTCCTGAAGGTTATTTATACGAAGGTCTTCTCAATTTAAAATCCAAAGAATACCAATTTAGCCAGCTTAATCTTGATGCCAATCCATTATTTACCAATTATCGAGATGGATATCTATATGGTTATTATGATGCGTTGTATGCAAACAAATTATTAAAACGAATCCCAGAGAAAAATCAGTCAAAATTTGTGAAGGAGTTGAGGAAAGTTAATCCTGGAGAAGAAGATAATTTTATATTTTTTAAAATGAAATTAAAACCATAATCGGCTAAAATGAAATATACCCTAACAATTGTTCTTTGTGTTTTAGTTTCTGTTTTGACCTCACAATTTTTTGCACAGAGAAATGAGACAAGATCACAGGTCAAGTATAACACTGTAATTAAAGAGAAAGAAAAGATAGATTATCAATCTTCGAAATTTAAAAATCTTTTTATTACCCATCTTAAATATGAGGATAGCCAAATAAATCTGGCAAAATTAAATCCTTATTTGCTTAACTCGGATACGGTGGTTGTATTTCGCTTTTTTGAGGAGAATTGTAAGGATTGTATTGAGAAGCATTTTAAAGCAATTAACGCTCTTAGATCTGATAAGATCGTATTAGTTTCTAACTACGACAGTGGAAGGCAAATTCTGCTTTTAAAAGAAAAATGTAAAATTAATACCGAAATTCATCTTGTCAAAGAATTACACAAAGAGGAAGATACGTCTTACCCCTATTTTTTTTCAATTAAAAATGGTCGTATTTCCAATATTTATATCCCTAATGAGGACGATTCGACAACAACTGTTAAATATCTTCAAAAAGTATTAGATCTTTAAATTAATAAATTAGATTTGGATAATAATACGCTTATAGCGTATTATTATTTTGCATAAACCTCTATAAAACAAAATGTATGAAAATATATTTTATTTTCCTTATTCAATTTTTGATTTGTTTCGAGAGTATTTCACAAGAGAAGATAAGAATAAATCTAACACGTTTGGTAGATGAAAACGTTGCAACTATTTCTCAATCTTTTTCAATTCCAAAAGGGACCTGGAAAGGTGCGTATGGACCGTTAAAATCTGAAAGTGTAAGTTTTGACAGCACCTTCAAAGTGACTGCAAACATAGATTATTTTCAAACTATTTATCAGGCATATAAAAAGGGTAATATGCCACAACGTTTTCTCGATAATCAAATAATAAAGTGGGGATTAGATAGCTTGAAACTATCCAAACAACCCATAAGATCATATGTAGCAGCCCTTATTGCCTTTAAAGACGGAATTCCCCACCTGATAATTGACAGAAATAATAATGGAACGATTGCTGACGATAAGATTTACCCTAAAGACAGCGCGTTAGGAAAGCATAATTTACTGTTTGACCGTTTTCAAGATGGAATATTAAAAGAGGACTCCTTAACAATATTTATTAACGATATTGATTATTCAAGAAAACAGATTTCATTCAAATTTGTTGAAAAACGTATTGGGACATTTAGTTATCAGAACAAAAGCTATAATGTGGAATTGGATGCAAAGCTAAATGACTATAGTTTTGACGAGTTATCAGCAATAACAATCAGTAATGATAGAAAAGTGTTGGGGCGGTTTTCCTTAAATGACATAGTAAAATTTGAATACGACCAGATATTTCAAATATTATCTATTTCACGAGATGGTCAAAAAGTAGAATTAACAAGATACGAACCGAAAAAGTTATATTCATTACAAGTAGGAAATTATATACCTATATTTAAAGGGACAGGTATTCATGGAAAAACCGTAAATATTAAAGATTTTAGGGGTAAATATGTGTTAGTCTATTTTTGGAACTCTACATGTAGTGCTAGTACAAATTCATTAAGTGAATTTGTAAACCAATTAATAGCCTCAAATTATGACCTGAATCTAATGTCGATTGCTTTAGACAAAAAGCAAAATATTTCTACGGCATTGATGGGCGATGATAAGAAAACCTTTTTAATAGTTGAAAGTGCCGCAGGTTCGATAAATAAAATATTTCGAAACAAGGTTTTCCCGACATATTATCTAGTCAATCCCATGGGGAGAATAATTTTGAAAAGCGAAATGGGAATTAACACGGCAGCTTTCGAAAAAGGCATAATAGCAGCTATAGAG
>JAEXJU010000241.1 GCA_023448955.1 Bacteroidota bacterium | reverse complement strand
ACCTTATATATAGTACAAATCTTTAAAGTAAAATTAGCAAAAATATCTCTGCAAACATTTGCTATAATGTCTGACATAATATCCTGTCCAATGCCTTTTACAAGAAGCAAAACAAAATGTGCTTCATTTGTAATTGCAGCATTTTGTTTTGCTAATACATTATTTCTTAAGGCATCATAAATCACTTCTGCTCTTACATCAGAAACTGCTTTACCTTTATTTCTATCAGAGTATCCTAAATGATATTCGTTAGGTTCATGTAAATGAGAAAGAAATTCAATTCCTTCACTTCTTTTATTCGGTTTAATAAAATCTCTATTGAGCTTTATTAAAAATTGATGAACTCTCTCATATACTTCAAAAGCAATAGGATTGGCTAATTTATTGTTCTCAATTAAAAATGGGCAGATAAATGCCTCTAAATCTTCCCCTAAGGGAATATCTACAAAGTCTATATTTCTTTTCTTTAACTTTGTAAAGTAAGTATTGAATGTTTCCATTTCTTGTTTAATGAAATTAATAACTCTAACGTTCGTGAGTGTTAAAACCGAATTTTATTTTGGAAAAAAGAAACATTTGAAGTACATTTGTAAAACAAAAGTAGATGAGGTAATCTCACTTCTTCTTAAATAATTTTGTTAAAAAATTAGGGGTCGCAATCCAAATTAAAAACAAAATTTGATAAATTTTCCTCGGCTGTTTATTCAGCCTTTTTTTATATTTTCTTTCCCTCGATATTATTTTTTCCTTTTCGTTAAAATAAAATATTCAATATCTTCATTTTTTTCTTTTCTTATATCATATATATAACTTTTGCTTTTATAATCGATTCCTCGTTTATCAAAAACATTTTTCAAATTTATATAATAATATATTCCTGCTTTTGATATTTTAAAAGCATTATTTGCGTCATCAGATTTAATCATATAAATACTATCATCTGTAGTATCATTATTATTAAATCCTACTTTAAAATAAGACTCCTCTTTAATCTCCATAAAATCTTCAGCCCCTGAAGAAAAACCAAGCTTGCCGGTTTTATGTATAGTTGCCTTTATAGAACCTCCAACTTTATTCGGGTCTTCGAACGAGATAAAATCTAAAATACCCATATTAATATTTTTGATGCAAATATACGAAAAATATTTAACATATCAAAATACACAATAAAAAATAAACGATACCCATCTAACTCTTTACGGTTTTCCGTAATTTAAAATCAAATCTCTTATCGCATTACTTTATCTTTTTCTTAGCTTCTTTATTATATCAAACTGATATTGTTAACGGTTTACTTTTTGATTAGAACAAATTTAAATCAGAAATAAACTATATGAAACTAAAATCTCCCGAACCATTCTGGCTCGTAAAAGATGGACTGAAATATTCTTATCCATCACTGCGAGAAAATATCGAAACTGAAATCCTAATCATCGGAGGCGGAATTACTGGTTCTCTTCTCGCTCATCAAATGATAAAAGACGGCTACAAAACTGTTTTGGTTGACCGACGTGAAATAGGGAACGGAAGCACGAGCGCCACAACATCAATGTTGCAGTACGAAATCGATGTTCCACTTTATGAACTTTCGGAAATGATTGGAAAAGAAGGCGCAGAAAAAGCCTATTGGGCGTGTTACGATTCCATTGATGATTTACAGAAAATCTCAAAGGAAGTTAAATCAGATTGTGGTTTTGAAAAAAAACAATCGCTATATTTTGCGGCATTGAAAAAAGATGTTCCCGATTTGAAAAAGGAATTCGAAGCCAGAAAAGCAGCAAAATTCCCTGTGAAATGGCTCTCAGAAGAAGAAATTAAAAAGCAATTCAAGATCGAGAATACTTTTGGCGGAATCCTATCCGAACAAGGCGGCAGCATTGATGCGTTTTGTCTGGCACACGACATTTTGCATTTCAATCACAAAAGAGGCTTGCAGATTTTTGATAAGACCGATATTATCAAATTCGATTATAAGAAAAACGGCGTTACGGCAACAACCGACTATGGAAACACCATCAAAACCAAAAAAGTAATTTTCTGCAACGGCTTCGAAAGCACGGAAATCATCAAGGATAAATTTGTCAATCTGTTATCAACTTACGCCATTGTCGGTGAACAATGCGATAAGGAATACAATAAGGAACTCAACGGTTTACTGGTCTGGAACACGGCTGAACCCTACATCTATATGCGAACCACGGACGACAACCGAATTTTGATTGGTGGCGAAGATGAAGAATTTGTGGATGCAAAAAAACGAGATTCTTTACTGTTTGACAAAGAAGAAAAACTCGTTAAAAAAATCAATAAACATCTGCCTGACAATAATTTTAGAACCGACTTTGTTTGGGCAGGCACATTTGGCGAAACCAAAGACGGACTGCCTTACATTGGGCAACATCCTAACTTTCCCAGCGCGTATTTTGTTTTAGGATTTGGTGGAAACGGAATTACCTTCTCAGTTATCGGGATGGAAATGGCTTCTGATTTTCTAAAAGGTAAAGAGCACGAATTAACAGAATATTTCAGATTCAGGAGATAATTGCCTTATGCCAATTTTAGATTTCTTTTTTTATTCTAAATTTGAGAAAAACTTCAAAAGATGAAATTACTATTTGCTTTTTTTTCCCTGATTCTATTTTCGTCATTCACCAATGCTCAAAATAAAGAATTCGATCAGAAGCTCGCCGATTCTCTTGGCGCAGACCAATACGGAATGAAAACCTATTATCTCGTAATCCTCAAGAAAGGGAAAGCCGAAATTACGGACAAAGTAAAGAAATCAGAATTGATGAAAGGTCATATGGAAAACATCGGAAAGTTGGCAAAAGCAGGAAAACTGATTGTCGCCGGACCAATGCAGGAGAAAAACGAAAGAGATTATTCCGGGATTTTTATTCTCGATGCGAAAACCAAAGAAGAAGCAGAAAACTTAGTTTTGACAGACCCATCTGTCAAATCCGGAATCTTTGATGTGGAAATTTACAAATGGTACGGTTCAGCGGCTCTTCCACTCTATCTGAAATCTCACGATAAGGTAACCAAAGTGCATTTTTAAAAATGAGAGTCTATAAAACCTTTGAGGAGTATTTTTCTGATTTCGACACAAAAATTGTTGAGAAATTAGAAAAAATCAGAACTGAGATTAAAAATGAAATCCCGGAGCTTGAAGAATGCATCAAATATGCGATGCCGACTTTTACTTTTAGGAAGAAAAACTTGATTCATTTTGCGGTCTATAAAAATCATATTGGCATCTATCCCGGTTCAGAAGCGATTGTTGTTTTTGAAAAGGAACTCAAAAATTATAAGACTTCAAAAGGTGCGATTCAGATTCCGTTGATGTTAGAACTTCCGTTAGAATTAATCAGAAAGATTGCAAGTTACAGAAAGTCCGAAATTCTTCAACGCACAAAAACCACTACAAAATAGTGGTTCAATTGAAAATTTAGTTTCTATGAATTTTAATTTGATTTTTCTCTGTCGCGTTGATTATTTTTGAGATATCATCCGGCGTAAATTTGCCTTTCACATCCACGAAAACACTTTCATCATTGTCATCATTAACTGTAATAATCATTCTTTTGATAATGTCTTTAGATTGCTGCGCATTGATGCTGATCAATTGCCCTTGCTGTTTCACAGACATCCATTCTTCGTAATTGTTCTTAGCAAGATATTTTTGAAACTCTGCTCTTACTGGTGTTTTGGAATTCTCTACAATCAGAACTTTCACATCACTGATTTTTTTAACTAAGTCAATCACTTCCTGGCTTTCGCCGTCTTCTTTCAAAGCTTGCTTCACATAGGATTTGGCAAGAAAAGTCGGAACATTGATACTCACAAAAGTAGAGTTGTTCTTGAATCCCGGATTATTAAAAAAGTCGGTGTGAAATTTATTTTGAGAAACCATACACGACTGAAGAAAGAAACCGACAATCGTCAAAATAATAAGGTATAAGAATCGTAGCATAATAGTTTAGTTTACTGAGGTTACACTTGCGCCCGTTACTTCCTGGGCAGATTTGGTTACTTTGGACGGATTGCCTCTGTACTGGACAGATGCTGCCGAACTTGCACTAGCGGTGATGCTTTGCGTGGTATTGATTTTCACACTCGCTCCTGAAGATGCATCTACTACTGCTGACTTCGTCACAAAATCACTCGCTGAGACAGAACTTCCACTGCTGGCACTTACTGTGCTGGAGTCTGCTTTTCCTGACAGTTTTAGAGAGCTTCCACTGCTGGCTTCCAAAGCAAGAGATTTGGTCTCTAAGTTCATTTTTACGCTCACACCGGATGAAACTTCCAATGCGGTGTTAGTAGAGATCTTAAAATCTCCTGAAACCTGTGAACCAGATGAGCAGCTTGCAGCAAAAGTGGACTCATTTACAGGTGTAACCGTTTTGAAAGAAGAACCAGATTTTGTTATTAGTTTGGACAGATTCGGGCCATTAACAATAACTTTCAAGTTGTTGAAATTAAGATTTCTGGCACCTCTGTTTCTGATGAAGATTTTCAGAACACCGTTTTCTACTTCCGTAATCACATATTGCTGTTTTTCCGGTTCTGTTTTTACCGTGACGCTCTGGTTCGGAGTCTGGCTGAACTCTACATCAACGCCTGATGATGTTTCGATGCCTGTAAAAGCGGGCACATTTCTTACACTTCCAACATTGACATTGTCTGATTTGATAGTAGACACCGGATTTAATGAAGTGACATTTTTTGTTTCAGACATCAGGTTATTGACATCATCCATAGAGATTTTTCCGTCCAGCATCATCAGAACTGAGCTGTCATCTGACATAATGTTAAGAATCAGATTGTCCATCACATTGGCTGTAATATCCTGAGCCATAAACTTGATCTTCGCATCTTTACTGTTTACAGTTACCAGTTCTTCATACTTCATATTTTTAAGCGATGCGGCGATATCTTTCTCAATTTTCCCTTCGTTCACAATCGGGTTTTTGGATGTTCCGGATTTCTCAAGAACAAGCATTTTCAGTCCGTTAACTTTGCCTAAAAGCGGTTGGATCTTGCCTAGTTCTTCATCATCTATTTTAAGATTATTCAATAATTTGAACATAGGTTTCGCAATTTTGATAGAGGTCACACCTTCGGTGTCCTGGTATTTATCAAAGAGCTTATTGAGTTCTTCTGTCTGTCCGAAAATATTAGTAGACAGGAGAAATAATACGATTAATAATGCTATTTTTTTCATAAGTAATTTCTAATTGGTTTAAGGTCTTTCCGTTGGCCGGAAATCATTTTCGGATTGGCAATGTTTTTAGTACTATTTCAGATTCGTTGATTGCTTTTCCGTCTGTTTTTTATAATTTAAAAATTCAGGATCTTGTATAACTCTACCTGACTCTGTGCAGATTCTGCGTGATTTATGGTTTGTGTAACGTTACTTGCAAAATAATTAAAAGTGTCTTCTGTTACCGCAATCGCTTCCTGCTCGCTGTAGACAGGCTTGCCATTGATGATCACATAATTTGGGTTATAATCCGAATCCGAGGCTACTTTTGGCTGGTTATGATTATCTGTTTCAATTTGTTTCGGCTGATGAGCAAACTGTGTTCTTTCGTTATTTTCAGCAACTTGATGTTTTTCAACTATTTTTTTCGGTTCCGGATTATTCTGAGCTAAAACTGTTTTTTCGTCTGCATTTTCATCTGTTTTAGACACTTTTGGTGTTTCATCCGGGATCGAATGATTTGTATGTCTCGCAATCTTTGGTTCAATATTTTCAGGATTATTAAACATCCAGACTCCGGTAATTCCCATTAGCAAAATCAAACTCGCAGCCATCCAATATTGTGAGTATGTTTTTCTTCTTGCAACTTGCATTGGAATGATCTTCGGCTCTTCCGTTTTTTTCAGAAAATCCTCGAAATTAAGATCCAGTTTTTCTTTTTTCTCTTCCTTTAAAAAAGAGAAATATGGGTTGTCGCTTTCGTTTTTCAGGAACAAATCTTCTTCAGGCGTCAGCTCTTCGCCTTCGAAGAATTTAGATTCCCAATCCTTGTATCTGTCGGTTTTCATACGCATAAAGCTTATTTATTGACTCTTTCACTTTTTGTCTGGCTCTCATCAGATTCACGCGGACTGCATTTTCTTCCATTTCCATAATCTGTGAAATCTCCGAAATTTCATATTCTTCGACATCTTTCAAGTGAATGACCATTTTTTGTTTTTCTGGCAGCTGGTTGATAAATCCCAGGATCTGCTCTTTCATATTATTTGTTTCTATCTGATAAAGCTCTGACTGGTGCCTCGTCTGGCTTGCAAATCCGAGTTTGACTTCGTGATGTTTCAAGCGGTTAAGGCATTCGTTTTTGACACTTCTCAATGCAAAACTTTTCAGATTTTCAATGACGAGAAGCTCTTCTTTTCTTTGCCAGAACTTCATCATCAGATCCATTACCACATCTTCGGCTTCATCTGCACTCATAAGAAACTTTTTCGCAAAACGGAACATCTCATCTTTGAGAATAAATACCGTCTGTTTAAAGATTTCCTGAGTCATAGATTCTGGTTTATTGTTTCGAGGTTCAAAGTTGTCAGTCTGAGCCTGTCCAAGACTCTCTTTACAACTATGAAACCTCATATTTCCTGGTCGTTTAAAGATAAGACATTTGCCCGTTATGTTTTATTACATCTAAAATAAAAAAAGAACCTTAATATTTATTAAGATTCTGATTATCAATTTATTATTTTTAATATATTTTTAATTTTTCGCCGTTACTACTATTTTTTTACAATTTTCTTTTTATGTTGAAACTGCGCCCCGACTTGAGTGGACTCTTCGACAAGCTCAGAGTGACAAGCGGGAGTGGAAGGCGGATAAAGGCGTCCAAAATTAACAAAGTGGTTCGACGTAATAATTCTACAATTCTCCGTTTCCGGCAGATGCCGAATCTTTTTCAGTTGTTCCTTTAGGATTCATTGTTTTATTAAGTTTTTCCATCTCAAAAGGGAAATCTTCAAACAATCCTGATAGTGCCAGCGCAGAATAAACCCTTTGTGAATACTTGTTGCCGATCGCAACGATTGTCACTTTTGACTTGAGAAGATGCGCAAAAACGGAATTAGTGCCGTGCCACCAGCCATTATGATACGTCAGCTTTTCTCCGTTATCAAATTCTTTCATTCGGAAGCCCAGTCCATAATTGTTGATTCCTCTTTTCTCATTACTGTAAGGTTCGAAAATCTTGCTTGCCAGTTCCGGTTTCAGAAAATCTTTTGAAAATAGCGCTACTGAGAAATTCATCAGATCTCTTGGTGTGGTGTATACATTTTTATCACCATAAATAAGATCCAGCCTGTCTAACGGATACAGCCTGTATCCGCTGAAAAATGACTGCGAAGCGGTAGGGATATCTTTTTTCTGAAATATAAAAGAGTGGTTCATTTTCAGCGGCTTGAAAAGAATCTCCTGCATCGCTTCCGGGAAAGTTGTTGAAGTCACTTTTTCTACAATCAGCGCCAGCAGAGCAAAATTAGTATTGCAATACATAAATCCGGTGTTGGACATTCTTGCCAGTTCCGGCTTATATCTGATGAGCATATCCAGCACATCCTGATTGGTAAGAAATTCTTTTTTTAATTCTTCCGGAGCCGGTTTTATACTCTGGTCAAAATGCTCGTATTTCGGAAGTCCGCTTCTCTGGGAAAGCAGACTGAAAACGGTAATATCTTTATACGGAAACTTTGGGAAAAACTTTGTTATATTATCTTCCATTTTTAGTTTTCCGCCCTCAACCAGCTTTAAGACAGCCATTGCGGTCATCGTCTTACTGACGGAAGCTACGTGAAGCGGTGTGTTTTCATCAATTGGCATTTGCTTATTTTCTCTGCCAAATCCCCGGTATTTTTCGAAAACGATTTTACTGCCTTTTGCAACGAGAACACCGCCACTCAGGTCGCCCTGTTCCCATACTTTCTGATAATAGTTATTGATAACCGGTAAAATAGTCGATTCATTGGCAAGCGTAGATTCGGATGTTGTAAAAACTTTTGCAAGATCTACATTACCATAATTAGGTAGTTTGGACTGATAAGATTCAGCAGATTCTTCTTTTTCTTTTTTGCAGGAATAAGTGCATATAATTGCTAAACCAACAGTAACTATTTTTCTAAAATTCATTTTTAACCAGCTTCTAAGGAAGCGCAATTTAACATAAAATGAGTTTTTAGAAGATAACTATTATCTTAAGAATTGTTAAATGTGGAGAAAAAAATCTTTCTGCAATGGCTCGATGTGAGGTGAATATTATGAGTAACTTAAATTATTGTTTGATGAACTTCTTGCTAATTGTATTACCAGACTTTGAAATTGCTGTTATGATATAATTTCCTTTTTCTAGATCAGAAACATTAATTTTTGAAACTGAAGTTTTGCCTTGTTTTATAATTTTTCCTGAAGCATCTGAAATAATAATATTTGAAATTTCATCCGAAAAGTTAATGACATCCTTCACAGGATTTGGATAGATTATTAATTCACTTTTATTCAAATCAGAAACTGACAATCCACAATCTGAGCTGTAAGTTGCCGTTGCATCTTTTTGCCAATCGGGATAACCTTCGCTTGCAGCCGGATTATCAACTTGAATGCAAGTCAGGTTTAGATTATTGGTTGCTCCGAAAAATGAAATCAAATTATTTGTTCCGTTCTTAATATTTAGACTATTAAGTTCATTATCACTGACTCTGATAAAAGTTAGATTAGAATTTTTGCTTAAGTCTAAAGTTGTTAATTTATTTCCCCAACAAGAAAATTGCGTTAATAAAGTATTGTTTGTGACATCCAAATTTGCTATTTGATTACCTCCACAAAAAAATGTTTGCAAAAGTATATTTTTGCTTACATCCAAACTAGTTATACCATTATTACCTACAGAAAGATATGTCAAAGCAGTATTTTTACTTACATCTAACGCTGTTATCGATGGATTATCAAAAACTTGTAAAATCTGTAGATTAACATTTTTACTAACATCTAAGTTGTTCAATTGAGTTGCACCGCAATAAAACTCATTCAAATCTACATTTTGGCTTAAATCGATATTTGATATTTGAGTTCCTCCAATGTCTAAAAATTTCAGCAATTTGTTTTGAGTCAAATCTAAAGAAGTTAAAGCTGTACTAGAAGAATATAAAAGCTCTAGATTCGTATTATGACTAACATCAAGATTATCTAAGAATTGATTGTGAGAAGAATATAAAGTTTTTAATGCTAAATTATTGCTTAGGTCTATATAAGTCAGTCCGTTACTACCACACAATAAATCTGTTAGTTCTAAACATTGGCTAACTTGTATATATTGAATACCAGAGCCATTACAGTTTATTTTTTTTAATTTCTCATTGTAGAATAAATTTAAATCATTAAAATTGTTAGAATAGCAAATTAATTCTGTGATATTTTTAAAATTTTCAATTCCCTTCAGGCTTGTAATATTTCTGCTGTTACAATCAATTGTTCCAGTAAAAGCTTCGGCCTCGGAGATTTGTATTTCATTATCTCCATTGGTATTGATGTCTGCATTTCCAACCAAATATGCTTTAAAATTAGAATCGTAGAATTCTACATTCTGAGCATTCAGCGATACATTGAAAATAAATGAAATTAAAAATAGTAGTAATTTTTTCATTATTTAGTTTTTTTGTAAATATAAAATTAATTGCCAAAATTATCAATAATCTTATCAACAATCACCAGCGCCAATTTAGTTTTACTTTGATGTGTCCAACCACCAATATGCGGCGTAATAATCACTTTCTCAGAATCTAGTAAATATTTTAAATCCTGATTTTCTGTTTCGATATTTTCGAATGATGATTTTTCATATTCCAAAACATCCAGACAAGCACCCAAAACTTTACCAGACTCGACAGCCTGTACTAAAGCTTTAGTTTTTAAATTTTTGCCTCTCGCTGTATTGACGAAGTAAAAATTTTTCTCCATTTTAGAAATGAATTCTTCATCAATCAAATAATGCGTTTCTTCTGTCAGAGGAATATGAAGACTCAGAATATCGGCTTTTTTTTGAAGTTCATCCAAAGAAACTTGCGTTGCAAATTCGTCGGAAAGATCAGGTAAAATATCGTAGAAAATAACCTCGACACCAAAACCAGAAAGTCGCTTTGCTGTTGCTCTTCCCATATTGCCGTAACCAATGATCCCGAATGTTTTTCCCAGCAATTCATCGCCTCGGTTTTCTTCCCGTTTCCAGATTCCGTTTTTGACCTCATTCGATGCAATGAATAACCTATTCATCAGAATCAACAACATCCCGACAACGTGTTCCGCTACAGAATCCCGGTTTCCTTCCGGCGAATTGATCAGTTTAATCCCAAGTTGATGAGCTGTTTCCACATCAATATTTTCCATTCCGGCGCCTACTCTTGCGATGAATTTGAGATGGGACGCTTTGGTCAGAAAATTTTTGTCCAATGGAATTCGGCTTCTGATAATAATGCCTTCATAATTATGGATTTTTTCTAAAATCTCATCGTAAC
>JAEXJU010000224.1 GCA_023448955.1 Bacteroidota bacterium | reverse complement strand
GTATAGTGTTTTGCGGAATTACCTTCTGTAAATTCTGTTATCTCAAGAGTTTCATTAATAAAAGCTTTTCCGTTTTCATTATTTACCAATTTCAGAATATTCGCTTTTGGATTTGCGTCATCTTTTTTGGAATAAATGATTTTCGAATCCGAAACAATAAAATAATAATATCCCTGTACCGAATTTTCAACCACATATTCTGCCAGATAAATCCCTGCAGGCAGCGCTTTAAGTTCTAAAGAAGTTTTATGCGTTTTGAAATCGGAAGATTCCGGAAGAGAAAATTGCTCTTTTCTTACCAATGTTTTTTTGACTTTTGAAAAAGGATTTTGATAAGAATCAACAACGTAATTCAGAAAACCGATATTGTCATCAGCTTTATAAATATTCAAAGAAAATTGCCTTGTATTTTTTCCTTCGGCAACGATGTGAATGGGCTTGTTGCTTTGTGTTTCATTTTCATAAAACAAATTCAATTGAGGATTTTTGATTTGATTTTCTTTGTTCTTGATATTATTGATGAACTTAGATTTCGGAAACATTACCTTCGCATTGTTTGCCCAAATCAAAGCTTGCTTGAAATTCTCCTTTTGCTGAAGAATCTCTATCATATCATCAATAATCAAAACTTTGTAATCGCCTTTTGCAGATTCGTCTTGAACCAATTTTTCAAGTTGAGCCAATTTGTCTTTGCAATTATTTAATTCACAATTATAATTGATTTTATGATGTCTGAAGTATAACTGAGCATTTCCCGAAAGCGAAGCAATTTCCGAATCATAGATATCATTGATTTTACTCGAATTTACTTTTAATTCGTTAGGTGTGAAGAGATTTTCATTGCTTAGAAACTCAAGATAATTATAATTGTACCAATCAGAAAGAGTAGGGAAATAATCGAGATTATCAGAATCTGAAAAAATTTCGAGGTATTTTTTCATCTGAATTTTTCTCAAAGCAGCATTGTCTTTTTCTAATTCCGAATAATTCTTCGATAAATAATTTTTAAAATCAAGCTTGCTCCAAGTTTCGATTTGAGACAAATCTGCATTTTCAATATTGGTTTTCTGATTGATTTTCCAAGAATTATTCTGATAATAATCATTGATGAATTCCAAAGTCAGCAAGCGGAATAATTGTTTTTCGTCACCTTTCAGTTTAGGTTCAATACTTTTAAGTTTGGCAAAGAAAACAGATTTTTCATCATTTTTAACATAATCATAAGTCTGTTTGGTAATACTGAATTCCGCTTTCAGAGATTTAATCAACTGCAATGAATTATTATTTTTCACAGCCTGATTTTGTATTTCGAGAATGACCGGGAGATTGGATTTGTACGTTCCTTTTTTATAATTGTCCTCGATTTTTTTCCATTGCTGGTCGTAATAGTTTTGTGCAGAAAAATTCATAGTGGCAAATAGCAATAACAGTACAGATAGGTATTTCAGGATTTTCATAAGTTGCTTTTATTTTTTCTTGAGTGAAAGAATCGCTTTATAAAGATGCATTATTTTATCTTAAGGTTGGAATGAAACATTTTAAAACCACAAAAGTCACAAAAGCTTTTTCTTTTTTAAGCTTATAAAAAGCCGAAAAAAGGCAATAGCTCAAAATGAATTTATATTTTTGTCTTTAAGTAGTTTTTCTTTTGCGACTTCTGTGGTTTAATATTTTAAACTTATTTTATTTAGAACAATTTTTCCGACATTTGTTAAAGTAAAATGTCGATTTTAAATTTAGCAAAAAAATATGTTATTGACAGTCAGATCTATGTTTCTTTGATGGGAAGTAGTCTGGCTGCGTTTTTTATGCTGGAGCAAAACATATTCCTCTGGCCAAGTTTGCTTTTGATTTTTATTACTTATTTCAGTGGTTATCTTTACACAAAATATCAATATGATAAGAAAATATTTTTTAAAATACTGATTTTCAATTGTGTTTGTGGCGTAGTAAGTGTGATCCTGATTCTCAAAAATCATAATGAAATAAGACTTTTGAAATGGGCGATTATTGTCATCATTGGTTTGCTTTACAATTCTTTTTTCCTGGAGAAATTCATCCGGAAAATTCCTTTACTTAAAATATTTTATGTTGGATTGACCTGGGCTTTGATTAATTCCTGGCTCATTCTTCCGGAATTCCACGGGTATATTTTTATGATTACCTGGTTATTTATTTCAGCTTTGGTTTTGCCTTTTGATATCAGAGATATGAAAAGTGATGATGTAGTGACTTTCCCGATTTTGATTGATGTTCAGAAGACTAAATTTTTGGCTTATTCATTGGTGTTTATTTCGGGTTTATTGGGTGTTTTCTTTCTGGATTTGCTTTTTGGATTTTGTTTTTTTCTCACTGTAATTATCACATTTTTATTAATTTATTTTTCAGAAAATAATAATAAGGAATCTTATTTTTCTTTTTGGATAGAAACCTGTAGCGGACTTCCTTTGTTATGCTTTTTGGCTCATAAATTGTTATTGCAGTTTTGTTAAAATCTAAGAATGTTCAGTAATAAATCTATTCTCCTTATTATAGTCTTTTTAAGTTTCGTTTCCGTTGCTCAGGCGCAGGAGAAAAAAGATTCTATTTATTATAAAATTGAAGAGTTTTCAGATAAAAGAAAGTTTACAAAATTCCTGCACCGTTTCGTATTTCGTCGTGAAGCAGATTCTGCGTCTGTATCTTCCAGAAAAGAAAAACAATCTCAGGAATCTTATGACGGAAAATTTATCCGCAAGGTGAAGATTGAAACTATTGACCCATTTGGATATAATGCAAAGGACAGAAAAGAAAAGTCAAAATGGTACGATTGGTTTACGAATCATCTCCATTCCAACACCAGAATATCCACGGTTAATAACTATCTGTTATTTAGAAAAGGCGAAGAATATAATGCACAGAAACTCTATGAATCCGAACGTCTTCTTCGCCAGATGAATTTTGTGAACCGTGTCAATATTTCTGTGGAAAACAGTTTCAGCGATTCTATTGATGTGGTAGTAAAAGTTTTGGATTCCTGGAGTCTAAAACCGAGACTAAGCTATTCCGGAAGTAAAATCGGATTAGGAATAACAGAAGAAAACCTGCTTGGACTTGGGCACGAAGTCGATTTTCTGTACAGAAATGATTCCAAAGAAAAACAGGATTATTTTTATGGAAGCTATCTTGCCAATAATCTTTTCGGAAGTTATATCAATGCTCAGATCCTAGGCGAGCGTGATTTTTTCAAAAATGAAAGAATCAATGTGAGTGCAAAAAGAGATTTTTTCTCGCCACTTACCAAGTGGGCAGGCGGTTTTACCTTCGAATATTTTATGAGAAACGTAGCCTTGCCAATGGAAGATATTTCTGCATTTCCGGAAGTCCAGATCAAAGTTTACAGCCAGGATCTTTGGGGCGGTTATCAGATTCCGGTTTCGGCAAATCCGGATGAAAGGATATCCAGTAATATTGCTTTAATAGGAAGATTTCAGAATTATCAATATAAAGACAGTCCGGGAATAGACGAGTTTAATTATTTTCGTTCCTACAATAGTTTTTTGGCGTCAGCAGGATTTATTCAGAGGAAATTTTCTGTTCAGCAGCAGGTTTTCCAGTATGATTTGCCGGAAGATATTCCTTATGGTAATTCATTCAGCCTCACAGCCGGGTTACTAGCCAGAAGCAAGGAAGTTGTTCCTTACGCAGGAATTTCTGCTGCTTACGGAGATTTTACAAAAATCGGATACTTCAATATCAAAGCACAGTTTGGACGTTTTTTTAATGAAGAACAAATTAATCGCGATGCATTTCGGGTAGACGGAACGTATTTTACCAATCTGATGGATTGGAAATTTGCGAAGGTTCGGCATTTTTTTTCGCCGACTCTTGCCTTGGGAAACCCAAGAAACAATTATTCTTACAGAGACCGAATTAACCTTTCTGCTCAAGATGAATTTCCTGTTTATAACTATGATTACATTGGAACTAAGAAATTGGTTTTAAGATACCAACTGCAGTTTTTTATTAATAAAACCTGGAAAAATTTCCACTTCAGTCCGTATATTACAACTGCTTTTGGCTGGCTTGGAATGCCGGAAGAAAAATTGTTAAAGACCAATGTCAATACAAAAATCGGGATTGGTGTATTAATTAATAATCCTTATCTGGTGTTTAACAGAATCCAGGTTTCATTGATGTATTATCCAAGAGTTCCTTTTGATAATAATTCTGCTTTTGATTTCAACAGCTACAGAAATAATATGATGCCAATGAATTCTTTTGCAGCAGAAGTTCCGCATTTTGTCAATTTTGGGAATTGATTATCTGTCTAATTAGTTTTATCTTTACTAAAATTTTTGCGTGATGGAAAATATCAATGAAATTAAAATTAAACTGATTCAGAAAATCTGCGAATCACAGAATTATTATTTCTTGTCTTCACTTTTGAAGAATTTTGAAGATAACCCTAATAATATTGTTGCAGAGCCAAGATCCATCTATGAATCTGAAAAACCAATGACGGAGGAAGAAGTGGATGAGTATTTTAAAGAAGAGGAAATTGTACTTCCACCTGCTATAATGGAAATGATAAAAATGGCTGAAGATGATATAAAAAACGGACGTTTTTATACAGAAGAAGAGATTGATAAAATGGATGAAGAATGGCTGAATTAAAAGTAATTTGGTCACACAAAGCAAAATTCCAAAGAGATGAGATTTTTAAATATTGGAACAAAAGAAATCGAAGTACTCGTTTTTCGGAAAAATTGAAATTAAGGATTAAAGAAAAGACTAATCAATTAAAACTCCAGCCTAATTTGGGTAGAGAAATCGAAGGAACAAATAAGAGAATCCTCATTTTTGGCGACTACAGCATCATTTACTTTGCAAATTCTGAACACATTCAGATTTTTTTGTTTTGGGAAAACCATCAAGACCCAGAGAAATTATTAAAAATTTTAAGCTCTAAATAGTAAATGATTATCAACAAACTTTCACTTATCAATTTCAAAAACCATTCAGGTAAAGCTTTCGAATTTTCGCCTCAAATCAACTGTTTTGTGGGAAATAATGGCGTAGGTAAAACCAACGTTCTGGATGCGCTTCATTATCTTTCTGTTGGCAAAAGTTTTTTAGGTAATTCGGATCTCAATAATATTAGATCTGATGAAGATTTTTTTGTGATTGATGCAGAAATCCAGAATGATGAAAAAGAAGACATCATCAAAATTCTGCAGCCAAAAGAATCAAAGAAAATCATTAAGAAAAATGACAAAACCTATGACAGATTAGCAGATCATATAGGATATCTGCCAAGTGTGATGATCTCACCGTATGATACTAATTTGATTTCCGATTCCGGAGAAAGCCGTAGAAAGTTTCTGGATGCTATGATTTCTCAAACCGATTCTTCGTATCTTTTTGATTTGATCCAGTATCAGAAAACCATTCAGCAGAGAAATGCGTTACTGAAGAATTTTGCGAAAAACAGATATTTTGATAAAGATTCACTGGAGATTTATGATGACCCGATTTCCAGATTCGGAACCAGAATTTTTGAGAAAAGGAAAGACTTTGTTGAAAAACTGAATCCTATTTTTCAGCATTTTTACGAAATTATTTCAGGTGGAAAAGAAATCGTGAATGTTATCTATCAATCTCATCTTCTGGAAGGCTATGAGTGCTCGCAGTCTGACAGCTTTTTCAAGGAACTTTTAGCTGGTTCAATTGACAAAGACAGAGTTTTGACCTACACTTCCAAGGGTGTTCATAAGGATGATTTGCTGTTAGAGATGAATGGACAATCTATCAAAAAAATCGGTTCACAAGGTCAGCAGAAATCATTTTTGATTTCCTTGAAGCTGGCTCAGATCAACCGAATCAAAGAACTGACGGGTAAATCTCCGATCCTTCTTCTGGACGACATTTTTGATAAGCTGGATGATACAAGGGTTTCTCAACTCATAGAATTGGTAAACAAGGAAAATTTCGGGCAGATCTTTATTACGGATACGCATAAAGAGCGGACAGAAAATGTAGTCCGACGAATCAATGAGGAAAGTAAGATTTTTGAGATTTAAAAAAACCTCGAAGAAAAGACAAATCCTCAACATAGCCCTGATGGGAACGGCATCCTTTTTTTTGTTTTGGGAAACCTCACAGGTTTTTAAAACCTGTGAGGTTTCGGTCGGATGAAAAAAAGATATAGTGGACAGCAGGCTGCAAGCTTCTGTCAATAATCCAAACGTCTTGCTCCTAAAAATTACAAAAAGCTGGCGTCGAAGGAGAAAGGAAGCAAATCTCTAATGGATTTCGTTTTATAAATTTCGCCATCTAAAGATGCAAAATAGATTTCTATGCCTTCTTTCTGCTTGGATTCATATTCCAGAATGGATTGTCTGCAAGAGCCGCAAGGCGGAATGGGTGTAGAAGTGAGCGCTTCTTTTGGTGCACCGATAACGAACAGTTTTTTGATCTTAACATCCGGAAAATTAGCAGAAGTCCAGAAAATAGTGGTTCTCTCGGCGCATAATCCGGACGGATAAGCGGCATTTTCCTGATTGCTTCCGGTGATGATTTCACCGTTTTCCAGCAGAACCGCACAGCCTACCCAAAAATTGGAATATGGCGCATAAGCCTGGTCACGAATGGTTTTAGCTTTATCAAAAAGTGTTTTTTCTATATCTGTAAGATGGTCGTAATTCTCGATTACTTCAAAATTGATTTTTATCTCTTTTTCCATTTTTTAAAATGAGGGAGGTAAAAATACATTTTTTACACAAATAAATTAACATTAATCGAAAAAAAACATCTAACAAGTATATTACGACTATTTTCAGCGTTGGTTTTTTTGTGTTTTGCGAGTCTGGCATCTGCTCAGGATAAATTTTCGTGGGATGAAAACAGGCGATTAGCCTGGGACGATTTTCAGTCGAAAGATATTCCTGTATCTTCCAAAGCTGCGGCTACAACTTTTTGTGGAATCTCGTATTTGCTAAACAGTTCAACCAAAAAATTTACTGCGAGACAAGTAAAAATAGAATCCTTTTTTGTGCCGTCAAAATCCTGGGCGCATATAGATCACAAAACGGATTTTGTCCTGATGCA
>JAEXJU010000155.1 GCA_023448955.1 Bacteroidota bacterium | reverse complement strand
TTATCAGATTCTTTATGGCTTCCAGATCTACCCGGAAACTGAAATTGGGGAAGGTTTATATCTTGGCCATTGGGGACATCTCGTGATCAATCCGAAAGCTAAAATCGGGAAAAACTGTAATATAGCGCAAGGCGTAACTATTGCCCAGTCCAACCGTGGAAAAAATGAAGGTGTTCCGGTCATTGGAGATGAGGTCTGGATTGGCCCGAATGCTGTAATTGTAGGAAAAGTAACCATCGGAAATAACGTCCTGATTGCGCCAAACGCCTATGTGAATACGGATGTTCCGTCTAATTCTGTGGTGATTGGCAATCCCGCTCTGATTACTTCTAAAATAAACGCAACGGAAGGGTATATTAATAACAAGGTTTAGCTAAAAAACTTTAGCGAAACTTACAAAGTAAGCTCCTTCTTTCTCTCTGAATTAATATTTCCTACTCATTCTATAAATATATAAAAAAAGTAAAGCCGTAGCTTTACTTTTTTTGTTTTAGTTGTTGGCGCGAGCGGGGCGACACACTAGCATCGGTGAATTATTCTCTGCGCACAGGAGACTTAACGGATGCGCATCCGACGATTGACCGATGCGCACGCGTTGGGTAGTCTTATTATTTCTTGTATTTCTCGTACTTTATGGTGCTTAGCATATCTCGCAAATCTACCCCTGGGCGGAAGTTGATTTTATTCTTTTTAATGCTTGCTGCTGTTACTTTCTCTTCTGTTTCTGCACCTTCACTAGAGATGGAAACTTGGATGTTCCCAAAGTCCCCAAACTTTACAATCTTGCCATCTGCAAGATGCCGATTGGCTGATTTGATAAATTCATTGAGTACCGCCAAAACATCGGTGTCTGATACCGTGGTGGAACGGCCTGCGATTTCTTTGGCTAAAGCTTTTAGGTTGATCTCGCCATCTGCCTTGGCGCTGGCATAAAACTTTGGAGCCGCCTGCGGGTCTTGCAGGTTCTTACGCTTTATTATATTGTACTTTACGGGCATAATTTTTTGTTTTTTAAAATTGTTTTTGTTATTAAAGCCAGCACAAGCGAGACACTTGTGCCAGCGAGGATCGGTTTTTATTTTTAACGATAAACCACAGGGGAAATGAGTTTGAGACTATCTCTTACATTATATGTAATATCCGTTATTTCCTTAAAAAATTCTTTCGTGTAATATGGCATACGCTCAGCGGCATTAGGTAGTCTATTATCACAGAACTTTATTTCAGTAGATGTTTTATCATTAAAAATAATCTTAATTGTATTTAATTTGGGTGGATTAATTTCAATACCGTTGTCAAAAATGAATTTCCCATTTGCGATTGTATCTAGTTTTTTTTCGTGATAGAGTTCAGAAATGTGCTGAATTTTCGCTTCAGATATTTTATGAAATTTAAATTTTTTGTAAACACTTCTATCAGTGTTATTTATGATGCCTTCTCCTTTTGATAAATCATATTCGTAGGAACGGTCTTCTCGTACAATTATATTATCAATTTTTTTTTCTGATTGACAAGATTGTAACATCATAACCGTAATCAGTATTTTAAAGATCTGTTTCATAACAATAATTATTTTATTCCCAAATTTATGAAACTAGGAAGACTTTTCCGATGTCGCGGATTTGTAATTCTTGACTGTAACAAACATCTATCAATCAAAAAACTAAAAAGCATAACTATTAAACTTTGTTAAAAATTCGGTTTTTAAAGATTAATCATTAAATTTGTAGAATATTGATTTAGTCTATTAAAAACAAAATACTAATAACTAAATCATATAACAAAAGTATCCAATGTCAAAGTCGTATAAAGCTATTTTTGAGAACAATAAAAAATGGGTGGAGTCGAAAATTGCGGATAATCCGGAATACTTTCACGAACTCGCTAAGACCCAGCATCCGGAATATCTATATATTGGTTGTTCAGACAGCCGTGTAACTGCGGAAGATATGATAGGTGCAGAACCTGGAGAAGTTTTTGTTCACAGAAATATAGCTAATGTCATCAACACACTTGATATGAGTTCTACAGCTGTAATTCAATATGCGGTGGAGCACCTGAAAGTTAAACACATCATCGTGTGTGGGCATTACAACTGTGGCGGCGTGAAGGCTGCAATGACATCTCAGGATCTTGGTCTGCTCAATCCCTGGCTTAGGAACATCCGTGATGTGTACAGATTACATCAGACAGAACTTGACACCATAGATGACGATTCAAAAAAATATGACCGCCTTGTAGAGCTTAATGTTCAGGAGCAATGCATCAACGTAATCAAGATGGCGTGTGTGCAGGAACGGTATATTTTGGAAGAACAACCAGTGGTTCACGGCTGGGTATTCGACCTGAGAACAGGCAGAATTATTGACCTCGAAATCGATTTTGAAAAAATATTAAAAGACATTCAGAAAATCTACAACCTTACAGATTCTGACTGGGTGATGAGCCGCAGAAAATAATCTCATCTATACAACAATGAAGTACTGGAGTATTATAACATTATTGGTTTTCTTAAACTTTACAGCTTTACCAAGTATTGCTATGGTTTTTGGCTGGGAACTTCCCAGAACCAATGTTGTAATCAATGAAGAAGAGCAACACTCCGCAAATACAATTGTTATCTACGAAAAAACGATTCCTAAAACATTGGATATCCACGATTTCATTAAATTTTTCGAATCAGATCCTCATAAAAAAATGAGTTACAACTGGGAGTCCAAACTATATTTTCCACCATTTCTCAGCACTTTTTCTCCTCCACCGGAAAACATATAAATAACATTATTTAAATGCTTTTTTAGCTTACATGAGTAAGCCGGCTAATGCTGTGCATTTAAAAACACATTCTTCGATGCCACTTGTTTGAGAGGCACCAGTTATTTATCAGTTATCTATACTAAAGCAGTAGCCGCAATTGTGAATAAAGCAAAATAATGCTTTTTTCAGGTGATCTGTGAAACGTTGAAATCTAAAAATTTACAAATGAAAAATTCAACATCTTTGTTCGGAGGGATCAAAGAAAACTTTCCATCGGGACTTGTCGTTTTCCTTGTGGCTTTACCACTATGTCTTGGTATTGCGCTGGCATCCGGCGCTCCGCCATTATCCGGGATTATTGCGGGAGTAGTGGGCGGAATAGTAGTAGGCGCAATCAGTAATTCCAACATTTCGGTTTCCGGACCTGCTGCGGGACTCACCGCCATTATTTTGGTAGCAATAACTGATATTGGTGCATTTGAACTATTTCTGTGCGCAGGAATTATTGCCGGAATCATTCAACTCATTCTTGGCTTCATTCGAGCCGGAAGTATTTCTAATTATTTTCCCAATAACGTCATCGAGGGAATGCTAGCTGGGATTGGAATCATCATTATATTGAAACAAATATCACACGCTGTGGGATTTGATAAAGATTATGAAGGTCACGAATCTCTTTTTGACAATGGTTTCAATAGCAATTTTTTTACTGAATTACTATCTGCAATACATCCAGGCGCAGTTGTGATTACACTAGTCTCAATGTCTATTCTCTTGGCTTGGGATAACGTTCCAGCACTTAAAAAACTAAAAGTAATGCCTGGTGCTTTGGTAGCTGTGATAACAGGTATTCTTCTCAATGAATTATTTAAAATATCAGATAGCACACTTGCGATTACTCCTGAACACTTAGTAACACTTCCCGTTCCAAAAAGTCTGGAAGATTTCAAAAATCTGATTACTTTTCCGGATTTTTCGGGATTTACAAACCCTAAAGTCTGGATCACAGGAGCCACCATTGCCATAGTCGCATCTATAGAAACTTTGTTATGTATAGAAGCTTCTGACAGGCTGGATGTGAAAAGAAGAATCACAGACACCAATCTGGAACTGAAAGCACAAGGAATTGGCAACCTGATAAGTTCTTTTATTGGCGGATTGCCAATGACATCTGTAGTTGTTAGGAGTTCAGTCAACGCGAATGCCGGAGCAACATCCAAACTATCAACCATTATCCACGGTGTTTTGCTTCTGATTTGTGTACTATCCATC
>JAEXJU010000143.1 GCA_023448955.1 Bacteroidota bacterium | reverse complement strand
GGAGCAAAGATTCTGTGTTGGAGTTTATTGATAATGTGACGAAGGGCGAATAGTTTTTTGCAATTGGCTTTTAGCTTTGAAATAATATAAAAAGGCGAAGAATTATTTCATTCTTCGCCTTTTTATTTTGAGTCACTGATTGGCTATTACCCAGAGGCTAATTGCTAACAGCGGATTACTTCTTTTTTTCTACTCCGAAAGTTTCCGGGAATCTAGCCATTGTGAAGTCTCTGGAAATAGCTGCTTTTTCGAATTTTAGTTTTCCACTCAAAGTTTCCAGAACGACTCCGTCTTCTGTGATGGAAAAGATTGTTCCGTGCATTCCTGAGGTAGTTACTACTTTTGCTCCCGGTTTCAAAGCTTCCTGAAAAGATTTTTCCTGCTTCTGCTTTCTCATTTGCGGACGGATCATCAGAAAATAAAATCCGACGAACATCAAACCTATCATCAGCAAAGTTGGCGTCATAGATTGCGCAGGTGCTGCCTGTAAAAATATTGTAAGCATAATTTTATGGTAATATGTTAGCTGAGAAAGTTAATTTAACAGGCGCTTTTTCTACGTTAGCATAGACATCGGCCAATTTGTTTACAGCGCCATCAAAGTTTGTAGAATCAAAATGTAAAGTGATTTTTCCTGTTTTCCCAGGCAAAATTGGTTCTTTAGTATAGTCCGGAACTGTACATCCGCAACCTGGCTTCACGCTGGAAATGATCAATGGATTAGTTCCTGTGTTCGTTACTTCGTAGATGTGCTCTACTTTTTCACCTTTTTTGATGTCGCCAAAATTATGATCTGTCTCGCTGAATGCTACGGTAGTCAATGGTTTGCTTTTAGCTTCCGCCAGCATTTCTGTTTCTGCAGGGCTTTCCTGCTGAGAAAGTGCATCCACTACAGTTTTTGCCTGAGCGGAATCCAGATTTTTAGCTTCTGAAGTTTCTTCTTTCTTTTTACAAGAAAAAGCAACTGTACAAAGTACTGCAACTGCTAGTATTTTAATTGATTTCATATGTATATATTACTTTTAGTGTTAAACTCGGTCTAGATCTTTGGTATATTTATCAAGAATACCGTTGATAAAGATATGGGATTTCTCGGTTCCGTAAACTTTGGAAACATCAATATATTCATTGATAATGATTCTGGATGCTGTAAGCGGAAAACTATCCAGCTCCGTAATAGCTGCCACAAGGATGATTCTGTCCATAAGAGAGATTCTTTCCAGGTCCCAGTTTAGTAATTTAGATTCCAGCTTTTTTTCGGTATCTTCCCAGTTGTTAAGAGAATTTCTGAGAAGTTTTCTTGCAAAATCTTCGTCTTCATCATCTTTAAGCATTTTGATCAGCGTGTGAGAAGGTTCTGATTCTTTCATGAAACCAATGGTTTTCTGAATCATCGAATTTGCAATGTGGAAATCATCTGCCCAGGACATTTCTTTTTCCTCAAAACGGTCGTGTAAATCGGTATTTTCTGCTACGTATCTTAGGAAAAGTTTTCCGATGAATTTCTGGTCGTCTTCGAAGGAAATTTCCTCATCGGTCATATAATCCTGATAGCGTTTTCCTGCTTTGATTCTCTGGAATGTTTTAACAAGCAATTCATCATTAGGATCCCAGTTCAGTTCTTTATGTTTTTCCGAGAAACTTCTTCTTTCTTCATTATCTTCTAGCTGAATCAGAATTTGGTTTCTGACGAATTTCTGATTGGGATTTTCGTTTTCAGCAGTTTTGATGAATTTATTTTTTCCAATCTCTATTTGGTCTTCTGCAATACGCTTTAGTCCAACCAGAAAGTTGAGCTCATAGATGTAGAGATGATAAATTTTATTGATTTCTGAGAACATATTCTTCTGCAGAACGTCAAACTTTATAGGATTTTGATAATAAGAATAGAGTGTTTCTACAACTTTTTCGCGGATTTGTCTTCTTCCCAGCATTTTCAAAGAACTTTTTTGTGGCTGCAAAGATAGGGAAAAATGTCACAAAGTCATAGCTTAATAGGATTGAATTTGATTCCGAATCACTTGCAGCCCGAGCTGAGTGGAGCTCATCCCAAAAAAAGCTGGGAAAAGAACTGGCTTTTTTTGGGATAGCGGGAACGGAGCGCGGAAAAGCTGCCCAAATCAAAAATTAGAATCTTTTTCTGAATCAATTTTTTCCAGTTGCTTCAGATTTTTAGATAATCTTTTCAGAAGAATTCCGTAGGCTAGTTTGTAATATAATAAAATAAGAACCACACTGATTAACAGACTTAAACTAACTGCAATAACCAGGCTCCAGAACGTAGGATTATCTACATGAATATTTTGCTGTCGAATCGTAACAGTAAGCAGACTTATCAGGCTACCGATAAATAGAACTAATAGCAGAACGTTACTGAAAATAAACAGATTAACTGTCTTTTTGAATTTTATGATATGTATGATGAACTTTTTGAGATTAGACTCGACATCGATTTTTTTATAATTAAGATAAAACACAACCACGAAAATACCGGTGATAAAAAGACTCAGAATTTTCATACTGTTATAGATTTTATCAAGAGAAAACTCTACTTCAGATTGATTTCTGATCTGCAATTTATTCAGGATGTTTGTAAAATCCGTATGAAAATCACTGGAAAAAATCGTAATAAAATTAATTACCCCGAAAACAATGAATTCTGCAATACTGATCCAAAGAATATATTTTACATAATTTCTGGATTTTTTATTGAGCATCACTTCGATTTCATCCTGATTGTATCCGTCAGAAATCATCTGGTCTTGCCATGTTTTTTTTAGAGCATCAATATCGAAATCTTCTGAGTTAGGCATGCTTTATCATTAATTCTTTTAATGTTTTCTTTAGTCTGTTCATTTTCACACGGGCATTCACTTCGGTTATTCCCAGTGTATCAGCAATCTCTTTATAAGGTTCATCATCCAGATACATCATCACGATGGCTCTTTCCACATCCGGCAATAACTTGATAACTTTATACAGCAGGGAGATCTGCTGCTGTTTTTCATCAGAATCTTCCAAAAAATTCTTACTATGGAAATCCTGAAGTTCATCCGTTTGCGGTTGCTTGGTTTTCTTTCTAAATAATGTGATTGCTGTGTTTAGTGCTACTCTGTACATCCAGGTAGATATTTTAGAGTTACCTTGGAATGAGTCGTAAGATTTCCAGAGTTGTAACACAATTTCCTGAAAAAGATCCTCCTGATCTTCCAAAGAATGGGTATAAAGTCGGGAAACCTTGATAATAAGTCCCTGATTATCCTTTATAAGCTTAGAAAACTCTTTTTGTTTATTCTCCATTCCGGAAACGAAGATAAGAAATAAACGAAAATAACAATTAATTTTTGGGCATCTTTTCCGGCTTTCACTACTCGCTATCCCGAAAACCAATCCAGCGCCAGACCTTTTCGGGATGAGCTCAAACATGCCGTTCAATCCGGGATGCGCTTCGCAGTAAAGAAGTTGGAGAATAAGCATAAAAGCTCAGCCATTATTAGTAAATTTGCAACAGAGAAGCGTAGCTTGTTGATCCAGATCAACTCTGGGTAGGAAAGTCCGGACACCATAGGGCAGCATAGCGGATAACATCCGTCATTTGTGAAAATAGGACAAGTGCAACAGAAAGCAAGTACAGTTCGGCTGTAGTGAAACCAGGTAAACTCTATGCGGTGCAATGCTAAGTATATCATCAGCTAAGGGCGGCTCGTCCGTTGATGAGGGGTAAGCAGCTTAAGCCTTGCAGCAATGCAAAGCGCAGATAAATAACAAGCCTTGACAGAATCCGGCTTACAGCGCTTCTCTTCTTTTATTCTACCTTAATATTCTTTTTTTTCAGAAGAAAACTCTTAGTATAAATTTTACTTTGATTGTGTTTTGATTAGGCACAAAAAAACCTCATACAAATGAATGTATGAGGTTTAAAAAAACTGGCGGCGACCTACTCTCCCGCTTTCGCAGTACCATCGGCGCTAGAGGGCTTAACTTCTGTGTTCGGAATGGGAACAGGTGAGCCCCTCTGCTAAAACCACCCTAAATATGGTTTAATATAACAATGCATTTTAATGTAACAGTGTAACAATAAATATTGGTACATTGGTAAAATTTTACATTGTTAAATTATATTTATCGATAAAAACGTTCACAAAGAGAGAACCTTAGTCGCGCAACAAACGCTTGGGTTTATTGTAACCAATAGGCTATAAATCTACGGGTAATTAGTACTACTCGGCTATGACATTACTGTCTTTACACCTGTAGCCTATCAACGTCGTCATCTCCAACGACCCTTAAAAGATGTCTCATCTTGAGGCGAGTTTCGCACTTATATGCTTTCAGTGCTTATCTCTTCCAAACATAGCTACTCAGCGGTGCACCTGGCGGTACAACTGATACACCAGAGGTTTGTTCAATTCGGTCCTCTCGTACTAGAATCAAGTCCTCTCAAACATCTAACGCCCGCAATAGATAGAGACCGAACTGTCTCACGACGTTCTGAACCCAGCTCGCGTGCCACTTTAATGGGCGAACAGCCCAACCCTTGGGACCTTCTCCAGCCCCAGGATG
>JAEXJU010000127.1 GCA_023448955.1 Bacteroidota bacterium | reverse complement strand
AAATAATATTGATCTTCATTAATTTTCTTCGATGATTTCCACATTTCAATTTCCTGTCGGATGGCGTCAATTTTTTTTCCGTTTTCTGCTGAAAAATAAAGCCTGTCAGATGTTCCGTTTTCTGAATATTCTTCCGAGATAAAACCAGATTTTCCGTCAAGAAGATTCAGTTCCTCAATCAGATTTTCGAATTCAATTTTTTGACGATTGCCGATGTAATTTCGGTTGAGAACAAAGCTGTAAAATTCAAAATCATTGCAGATGATTTTCTTGGTTTCCGATTTGAAATTTCGTCCCACAATTCCGGTTCCGGCAAAAAGATCGCAGAAGGTTTTGTCGGATAAATTTTTGCCAGCAACTTCATAAACAGTTTGTTTGATGAAGTTTGACAATTTATGTTTGGAACCGATGTAATTCATTAAAATTGAGAAAGAGTTCTTTTGAATAATTGTAAATTTATCTCGCAGAATAATTTGATTTTAGCTGATTTTAATCTCCATAATTTTAAAATCAGCGAGATATGTTTTTTTTTAGGCTTTAACCCAAATCACATCAGACAAAATCTCGTGCGATTCCAAATTTAAGGAAACTAAGCTGTCTCTGGAAAAATTTTGCAGATAATCTGCAACTTTTTCTTTGATCAATGTCAATTCAGTTTTCAGCTTCCAATGATCGCCATTTTTCTCATCAAAGAAAATGATAAACAGTCGATTGGCAAAATGCTTTCGGCCTTGCTGACTTTGATTGTTGTATAACCATTCGAACAGTTCCTTTTTGTGATCAATGGCGTAGTCAAAACTTTTCCCGAATTGTTTTGGAAACACACTGCTTTTATGATCAAAGGGAATCTCAGAAATATAAAAATCGACAGTTTTTGAAAATAGATTGTCTTCTTTTTTCACTGCCGGATTTGATGTAAAAATATGTTCAATCGCTTTGGCAGACCAGAAATTCAGCCAGCGATTAAACGCATAATTTCTAAGTTCGTTATCAAAATCTTTACATTGATTTTCCAGCGATTCAAAATCCTTAGTATTATAAATGAATTTCGTTTTAAAATCCCATTCATCCGACTGCTTTCTTCCCCATTTGTAAGGAAAATCCAGTCTTTTTTTGAGTTCGGATTCTAAGGATTGGAGAGTCATTGTGTAATGATTTTGGATTTTTCTTTTTCAATATTTTTGATAAAGAGCCTTAAACTAAAATACAATATACCAGCACCAATAAAAATTGAAACCCAATATGAAATATCAAATTTGTTAATAACAAAAAAATTCTCAAAATTCCAAAAGTAGAAGCTGCTTAAGAGTATTATAAAATTAGTTATTGAATGTAAGTATATTGAGTATTTTAATTTGTTGGATTTTTGATAAACAAAACCAAAAATAAGTCCTATTATAAATGATGGTAGTATATTGCTAACATTCCAATGAAATATTGAGAATAATAGACTTGATAATAATAGTGATATTATTTTTGAATACCTTTCATTTAATTTTTTTTGAATAAAATTTCTAAAAAAAAGTTCTTCAATTATTGGAGAAATTAAACAAGCTTTAAAAAGTCTTAATAAAAAATAGAAGAATGGGGGGTGTACATTAGTGGGATTATAAGATATAGAAAATATTAAATCATTAATATCAAAAAATAATTTTCCAACTAAGTAAATACTTATTGCGATTGCAAAAAGTATATAAAAGTATTTACTACTAATAGATGTGTCATAATTAACCTAAAAAATTTTATGTATAAAAAATCTGTTTAAAAGTAAATACGTTGATATTTGAGAAATAATATTTACAGTAGTCCAAATATAATTGTAATGATTATTAAAATCTATAAAAAATTTTGGAAGCATTAATATTGTACATATTAAACTGTTTAAAATTATATATGATAAAGTCAATACAATCGCTTTCCAAATATTCATCAGTTTAAGTTTTTATTTCTGAATCAATCTCATAATCTCCAAAGCCACTTTCAACGCTTCGGTTCCATCTTCCAAAGAAACTTCTACCGGAACATTATTTTCTATAGCGTTAGCAAAACTTTCCAACTCATCTAGAATAGCATTATTCGGCTGAATATTTGGATATTCGAAAAGAATTTGGTTTTTCTCGCCTTCCGCATTTTCGATAATCATATCGAAGTCGGACGGATTTTCCGGCGCTGGTTTCATTCGGATTACTTCTGCTTTTTTCTCCAGAAAATCTACAGAAACATAAGCGTCCTGCTGGAAAAATCTCGATTTCCGCATCGCCTTCATCGATATTCTGGAAGTTGTCAGATTTGCAACACAACCGTTTTCGAACTCAATTCTGGCGTTGCAGATATCCGGCGTTTTGCTTACCACGGAAACACCGCTGGCGTGGATTTGCTTAACTTTTGATTTTACTAAACTTAACAAAATATCCAAATCGTGAATCATCAGATCCAAAACCACGGAAACATCCGTTCCTCTCGGATTGAACTCCGCCAGTCTGTGAATCTCTATAAACATAGGATTCTGAATATAATCTTTCGCACCAATAAAAGCCGGATTATAGCGTTCCACGTGACCAACTTGCGCTTTGATTCCAAATTCCCTGCATTTGTAAAGAATTTCTTCCGCTTGTTCAAGCGTCTGAGTCACAGGTTTTTCGATAAAAAAATGAATGCCTTTTTCAATCGCTTTCAATGCGTAATTGTAGTGATAAAGCGTTGGCGTTACAATATCCAGCATCTCTATTTCGTTCAGCAAATCCTCGAAGCTTTCAAAATATTTATAACCCAATTCCGCCTCCAGTTTTCTTCCGTTTTCCGCATCTTTATCGTGGAAACCAACCAGTTCGTATTTCTCAGATTGATTCAGTAATCTCAAATGGATTTTCCCGAGATGTCCCGCACCTACAAGTCCTGCTTTTATCATATGTTGATTTAGATTATTTTTATGGTCATATGCAATCGCTAAAATGTATCGGTTTTGCAATTCCGAATCACGGCGATTTCATAGCTTATTTTTCTTAAGGAGGTAAATTTAAGAATTATCACAAATCCAAATAAAAAAAGACCCGAAATTTTTTATGATTCTGAGTCTTGTCATTGTTGTTTGTTTAAGAATAGTCGAAATCCGTTTGGTTTTCATCTCGTCTTGCATCCCAAATTGATAATATGATTATCTCTTTTGCGTTGATTTCATAGAAAATCAAATAATTTTGAACAATGCTAATTCTAGAATTTTTATCATCTGTCGTTCTTCCAATTTTTGGATGAAGCGATAACAAATCGACGGCTTCCGTAAATAGATTATTAAGTTTTTTACTGTAAGTTTTTATATTTTGTTTTATTGGTCCAATAAATTAAAATCTCTTTAAGTTCTAATTTTGCAGAATTTGTCCAGACTATTTTTCGTTTAGCCATTGTTCAATTTCTTTTTTCACTTCTTCACCAGTGGATATTTCTCCATTTGCATATTCTTTTCTAGCTTCTGCAATTCTACTTTCCTGCTGTTTTGATAATACATAAATCTCTTCATCCAATTCAAAATCCAAAAGTTTTTTGATTTGTTTTATCACTCGAATTTCTTTCAATTCGGTTATTTGATTAATCACATCTAATTTTAATTGTAATTCAGCAGAACTCATTTTGGAATTATTTATATCAAATTTACATAAAATATGAGAAACTTAAAGATTCAATTATAAAAATACAATTTCACCTTTCTCAGAACTTTCCTTCGCAGCTTCGATCACTTTCATTGTGTGGAAAGCTTGTTTTGCAGTAACCGGAACTTTTTTGTCATTAATGATGGCTTTATAAAGATCATCATAGAAATCCAGATAGTTTCCTTGCAAAGTCGGGAAATTCACAACTCTGTCGTTGTAGACCAAAAGTCCGGTTTTGTCTTCAGGTTCGGTTCCCCAGTTTTCACGATTCGGAATTTTGCCTAGTTTCAGTTCATCTTCCTGGACGTCAGCTCTGTGTTTCAGAAAGCTTCCTTTTTTGCCGTGAAGAACAAATGC
>JAEXJU010000111.1 GCA_023448955.1 Bacteroidota bacterium | reverse complement strand
GTGACATCTTTTTCGATAGATGAAAAAACAGGCACGCTCATCAAAAAAGATGAAAAAAAGACCAGAGGTGAAGATCCTTGTTTCCTGATTTCCGATGATAATAACGTGATTGTAGCCAATTATTCTGGTGGAAGCATCAATGTTTTCAAAAGACTAGAAAACGGAAAACTGTCTGAAGTTATTCAAAATATCAAATTTGAAGGAGCCGGATTTAATCCGAAGAGACAAGAAAAATCACACATTCATCAGGTTCAGTTTACGCCGGATCATCAGTATGTCCTTGCAACAGATTTAGGGCTGGACAAAATTTATGTTTTCAGATATAATAAAAACGGAGATCAGCCATTGGAAAAAGTCAGTGAGTTTGACACAAAAAAAGGTTCAGGTCCGCGCCATATCGCATTTGAAAAGACTGGTAAGCTGTTTTATCTTGTTCAGGAACTGAGCGGTGATCTTTCTGTTTTAAGTTTCAGCGATGGTAATATCAAATTGGTTCAGGAGGAAACATTACTATCCAGAAAAGTGAGATTTAATTTCCGTGCAGCCGACATTCATTTATCAAACAATGAAAAATTTCTTTATGTCACCAATCGTGATGATGCGGATGATATCACGACTTTTAAAATACTGAAAGATGGAAAAGTGAGAAAAACACAGCAGGTTAAAACTACAGGCAGAAATCCCAGAAACTTCGCCATCAGTCCGAATAATAGACTGGTTTTAATTGCCAATCAGGATACCAACAGAATCAATATCTTTACGAGAGATACAGAATCTGGTGAGCTGAGGGCTACAAGAAAATCAATCCCTGTCTGTGCGCCTGTGAATGTGATATTTTATGAAAAAGGAAAATAATTTTAATGACGAATAATATTTTAACAAAAATAAAGTTTTAATAGTTTAATGTTTGCAGACTCAATGTGTGATAAAAAATTTATTCTTTCTCTTTTTCTGATTTTTATTTCCGGTCTGGTATTCTCACAGACTGATAAAGAAACCCAAATCGAAAATGTAACCATTCAGACCGTTAAAAAATATAAAAATAAAAAGGAAAATCCGGCTTATGCGATTATGCAGCAGGTCTGGAAAAAAAAGAAATCCAACGGTCTTCTTCTTCATAAAGATTATCAATATAAAACCTACGAAAAAATTGATTTCCGACTTGGTAATATAGACAGTGCATTTACCAAAAAAAGAGCATTTAAAGGATTAGATTCAATTCTTTTTAAATACAATGATTCTTCGGAGATTTCAGGTAAGGCTGTGCTTCCGCTTTTTATCACCGAAACTGTTTCACAGACTTACGGTAAAAATGATCCTAAAAAAGAAAGGAAAGACTTACTGGCCATCAAAAATTCCGGTCTTAACAATAACCAGATTGTTGCAAAAACAGTTCAGGGAATGTTCAAAGATATCAATATCTATGACAATACGATCAATTATCTGAACATTGGCTTTACAAGCCCTGTTTCCACCGAAGGTTTTGCAGTTTTTGATTACAATATTACAGACACGGTTGAAGTGAACACGATCAGAACCTATGAAATCCGTTTTACACCAAAAAATCCCGATGCGCTGGCTCTGAAAGGACGTGTCTTCATCTCTATGGATAAGTATAATGTGATGAAAGTGGAAATGGAGACCAATAAAAAAATCAACATCAATTTTGTTAAAAATATTGCTACAGACTTAGAGTTTGATAATCCCGATGATTCCACCTTTATCCCGATCCGTAACGAAACAACGCTGAATCTTACGCTGAATGATAAGGAAGGCGCAAGAAACATTATTGCAAGAAGAACAGCCAACTACAGTAATTATGAGTTTGATAAAGGTCTGGAAGATTCATTCATCAACAAAATAATAATTCCCGAAGACGAATCTATTGCAAAAGATGAAACTTACTGGCAGGAAAACCGCACGGAAGCATTGACACCAAGCGAACAGAACATCTACAAAATGTATGATGAGCTGGAAGAAATACCGAGATACAAACATATCATGAAAACCGTAGAAATCCTGAATTCCGGATACATCCATTTCGGAAAATGGCTGGATGTGGGAAATATTTTCCAGTCTGTCGGTTATAACGATATCGAAGGTTTGAGACTGCGAGCCGGTGCGAGAACCTACTTCGGGAAAAATGATATGTGGCGCATCCAGGCTTACACAGCATACGGTTTCCGGGACAAGGAGTGGAAGTATGGCGCTGAAGGAAAATATATGTTCAATAAAACCAACCGTTTTATGGTGGGTGCAGGCACTAGAAAAGATGTGCTGCAACTTGGCGTACAGCTCACAACTGATGAAGGTATTATGACACGGTCTTTCGCTTCATCTTCGGTTATCAATTCAGGTGATAATACATCGTTAAGTTCTGTCAGTCAGACTAATTTTTTCACGAGTATCGAACCCTGGAAAAACATTCAGCTAAGACTAGATGCAACGCAGCAAAGCATCACAGCCGCAAACCCTGCGTTATTCAATATCAGCTACATTCAAAATGGTATTTTGAAATCCAGACTTGACGATTCCCGTTTGATATTCAGTATAATGGCCAGGCCAGGCGCAAAATTTTCGACTTATGGTGTAGAGCGCTATGAGCAGACAATGCTTGCGATGAATCCGACATTCATTTTAAAATACACCAAAGGATTTAAAGATATTTTCAACTCAGATTTCAATTATAACAAGCTTCAGTTTTATTATTACCAACCTGTGATATTAGGTAACTGGGGAAGATTATTTGCTAATTTTGAAGCTGGAAAAAACTTCGAATCTCTTCCACTTGCATTACAAAATGTGTTGCCAGCCAACCAATCTTACGGATTGCAACGAGGTGTTTTTTCATTGATGAATTATTATGAATTCGTAGCAGATTCTTATGCGGTTTTATTTCTGGAACATCATTTCAACGGGAAAATATTTTCTCAGATTCCGCTCATCAAGAAGCTAAAGCTGAGAGAAGTTGCTTTTTTTCGCTCAGGCGTTGGAAGCTTAAAACAAGGCTCAGTTAATATGAACGCAGGCAATATGCAACTCAGTGCTCCCGAAAAACCATACTACGAATATGGTTTCGGAATCGAGAATATTGGATTTGGCAATTTCAGGATTTTAAGAATTGATTTTAACTGGCGTGGCAATTACCTGAATCACAATGTGACATCTACGCCTGTGAGAAAATTCGGGATTCAGTTTGGTTTCCAGATGAATTTTTAGGACATTTGTCCGATTCAGAATGTATTCTGTTTTCTAAAAATTCTTAATTAAATCCAAACATGAAGTTCTCAAAACTCATTCTGCTATTCAATTTTATAATTTTTACAAATCTTTATTCTCAAAGAGAATTTGTGTTTTTCGGATCATATAACTGGGAAAAAGGTTCAGAAGCTGTTTATGTTTATGAACTCGACACAGAAAACGGAAAGCTGACGAAAGTCGCATCCTCTTCGGATATCATCAATCCGGGCTATATCACAATTTCACCTGACGGAAAATATATTTACGCTTCTTCCGATGCCAAAACGCCCAATTACGGAACGGTGAGTTCTTTTGCTTTCGATGCCAATAAAAAAACTTTGACTTTTCTCAACCAGCAAAAAACCGGCGGCGAAAATCCGGTCTATGTTAATGTTGATAACAACGGTAAATGGCTTGTGAATGCAACCTATAATCAGGCTACTATTTGTG
>JAEXJU010000238.1 GCA_023448955.1 Bacteroidota bacterium | reverse complement strand
GAATTCCGCAAGTATCATTGTAATAAAAGACGGCGGCGAGCTTAATGTTAATCAATTGCAAACGGATAATCCGAGTGTGACGTTGATCCTCGATAATGCAAAACTGAATGTTACTCAAAATCTGATTCTGAAAAACAGCGGTGACAGACTATGTGCAAGCAATAGCTGTATTACTGTTGGTGAGGACTTCCAGTCATTGTCAGGATCTCAGATGTATTTTGCAAATTCCGGAATGCAGGTGGGTGGTAATATTCAGTCAACATCTACAGTTACAGGAAGCAATTACAAAATTTGGGTTAGGGAAAACTTCCAAAATACCACAAGCTGGAGTTCAGCAGGCGTAGCATCTTGGTATGCAGGAGGACAGAGTCCAAGCGGATCAGGATGGCCGGCAGAGTCTTCATCTTCGATGACGCCTTGTACAGGAGTAGGCCAGTTTATTAATGCTGTAGATGATTCAGCATTGACTCCAGTTAACGGAACTACCGGAGGCAATGCAGGTATTAATGTTTACAATAACGATATTCTTGGTGCTGGTTCTGCTACCTCTGCAAATGTAACACTAACGTCAATCCCCACAGCGCAGTTATCTATAAACGCTTCAACAGGAGCTGTTTCAGTAGCTTCGGGAACACCATCCGGAATCTATACCATTAATTACACAATATGTGAAACGGCTAATTCTTCGAACTGTGATACTGCTACAGTAACAGTACGCGTTGCTACACCTTTCGAATGCCCGGGACAAAATGATTTTTATCTGTCCCAGGGACCTAATGTGACCACCGGAACGCAGTTCCAGAAAATAACCAGAACCACTAATCCATTCTCATATACTAACATCGGAAGTACTGCACATGGTGTTACCTACAATGCACTGGGATATAACATCAATGATAATTTTATCTACGGAATCAACCAGACTAATGACAGTTCCAATGAGCTTATTCTGCTAGATGCTACAGGAAATGTTTTCAACCTGGGCGCTGTTTCCGGTCTTCCGGTCGGAAGTTATATCAGTGGTGATATGGATAGCAGCAATCAATTATATGTGATTCCTAATGGTGTAACCAGCACATTATACAAAATCAATGTCAGTACAAAAACTGTCGTGCAGACTATAACCCTGAACAGAAGTATCAGTACCGCAGATATTGCTTTGCGCAAAACCGACGGTCTGTTCTATGGTGTAGACAGTAATCAGATCAATGATACCAACCAAGGCAGGCTCTTCAGCATCAATGCATCTACCGGTGCAGTAAGCTACATTGGAGCAAGAGATACTTCGGTATTTCGATTCGGTGCAATGTATGCAGACTCTACAGGTAGGATTTTTGGTAATGCCAATGATGGTGGATTTTATCAATTCAATATAACAACCGGAGTCAAGACATTACTATCATCATCACCAAGTAACTTTATCAATGATGGTGCGGTATGCTCAGGAAGTACATTGACCCTGACCACAGATCTTGAGGTTACGAAAACTGATAATACAGCAGTCTATACTCCCGGAACATCGGTGACGTACACTGTGGTTGTAAAAAATAGCGGGCCGTTTGGCGTTGCAGGTGCTACTGTAACAGATGCAGTTCCCGCGGGAATTCCTTCAGCTAATATGAGCTATACAGCAACAGTCTCCGCCGGAAGTTCTACAAATGTTACAGGCACTCAGACCGGAGCGATCAGTGATGTGGTGAATCTGCCAAACGGTGGTACTGTGACTTATACGGTAACAGTTCTGGTACCTTCAAATTATACAGGAAATCTTGTCAATACGGTATCGGTGTCGCTTCCTGCCAATTATACAGATTCAAAACCTTCTAATAATTCTGCTACTGATACGGATTTTAATCCTTGCGCAATCTCTGCCACCAATCCGGATTCTGACGGGGATCGTATTTCGGATTTCTGCGACGTGGATGATGATAATGATGGAATCTTGGACACTGATGAAGGCTATTGCTCCAGCCAGAGCGTCTATACAATGGATCTTAATGCCACTTTAGCGTCTGCTAATTCTACATTCAATGCTAATGGCGCCACTTTCAATTTAGTATATACATTAACTTCTGGCACTCCGGTTAGTGGCTTGGGAAACACTTTTAATGTTCCTTATACTTATTCTGATTTTAACAATCTGGTTAGTTCCCAAGATCACCGTTGGGAAGGTGTTAATATTGGTGCTACGACTTTATCAATCCGTCCAAGGACAGATTTATTTTATCTGAACTTGCCATTCAATAATACCAATACAGAGAATGCAACAGCTTCTAATCCCAATTCACCAGATGGAAGATTCAGATATCTGCTGAATAATTCACGAATAGACCGTTTAGGAACATTTACAACAACGATTGGAAATCTTCCTACTGTTACTGGGCAGCTCTCTCGTTTATCAAGTTATACTGGTTTTAACCAAAGATCTATTTTCAATTCTTTGTTTTCGACGCAAGCTGATATTATAAACAATGGCTACTATGCTAAGATGCAGCTACAGAATGTGACTAATACGGCTGACAATGCAAGTACTGTATTTTATCAATCTAATTATGGGCAAACATATAATTGGGATTACACAGCTTTCAATGATGGTTTAGTTGGACTTGCTACTAATGCAGGTGACAGAGGTTTAATAAATATTCAACAAAATACTATTACCTATTGTAATCACAGAGACACAGACGGAGATGGAACGCCGGATTATCTGGATCTGGACTCCGATGGTGATGGCTGTTCTGATGCACTCGAGGGTGGCGCTACTATTACTGCAGCACAGTTGACAACAGCCTCTGGCACGGTAAACGGGGGCAGCACCTCAGTCAGTCAAAATCTATGTACTACCTGTGTGAGTATATCAGGAATCAATGTGGGACTTCCTCAGTACACAACACTACCTGCGGGTTACAGCAATACGACGGGGCAAACTGCGGGCGATTCTCAGAATGCAGCGGTCAATAACTGTATCAGCTGTACTTCAGAATCACCAATGCTTAATCCTGCCGGGACAACAGCAGTACAGAGTGGTGGAAATGGTCTGCAGGCTTTTGTTACAGACAATGATGTGACACAGGCTAATTATTGGGAAACCACTGCTGCAAACCAATATGTTACAATTGATTATGGTCAGAATTACATCGTGAACGGGCTGGTGTATTATCCAAGCACAAGTGGTAATAAAGTATTGGGTTATACAATTCAGGCCAGTACGGACAATGTCACCTTTACAACAATGGCTTCGGGCACATTTCCGAACTATGGCGGGAGCAATCTGGTAGAAAAAGGAATTCCTAATACAGTAAGATTTGCTAACCCGGCTAATGCGAGATATATAAGACTGATAGTAACAGACAGCGGAAAAAGAGTGGCAGAGATTGTGCCGTTGGTTTGTGGTTTGGCACCAATAGATATGAGTTGTGAGAAAGTACCATTCATCAACAGTGGAACCAATAGTTCTGCTACAGGGAAAAAGTCAGTCAGAAATCTGGATAACAACTGGACAGTTACACATTTCAGTGGCGGAACCGGCAGCCCATCTACAAGTACCTATAACTACAGCAGCATTGCCAATTCCGTATTTTATCCTGCTACAGTGGTAGGAAGAGCAGTAGTGACAGCAGGTAATCCTAATTCTACCTGGGCTACTAGTCCGTTTGGTAATTCGGAATGGATATCTGCAACGCAAAATGCCTATGATATTTCCGGCCCGGCAGTGGCAGACGGTCCTTCTACTTTACCTAACACTTATTTTTATAAGTTCAGATTCAATATTGCTAATGCTCTGCTGGCAAGCAATCTGAAGCTAAGGATGGATTATTATGTAGATAACCAGATTGTGAGAGTGTACGTCAATGGAGTAGACCAGAATATCAATACCACCGATTTTCTTAGCTATGCCAACGGACACGAGAAATCTACATTCCTCAGAAATAATTTTCAGGCAGGTACAAACGAGTTGATCGTCCAGATGTATTCTCAACCTCATTATGCAGGATTACTGGTTCAGGGTATAGAGTCTTGCTACTGTGTGAAGGATCCTTTAATAGGCACTCCGCAGGGCTACACCAAAGTAGGGATTACCAACCAGACCAAACAGGAAGACTGGCCGGAAAATATCCCGAACGGACATATTGCACTGGAATCTAAAAATGACGGCTTTGTTATTACAAGGGTCAATCATGTGAGTACGGTTCCTGCACCGGCAGATTCCATTGCAGATCCCAAAGAAGGTATGGTTGTTTATGATATTGTGGACAAGTGCGTGAAGCTCTTCAACGGAACCAACTGGAACTGCATCCAGAGAACTTGTAATGATACTAATTAAAACAGATCTTTTTATGAAAAATATGATATCAGCAATAGCAATTTTAACCGCTCTTTTTACAAATGCCCAAGTGGCTATAGGAAAAGAAAAAGTGGAAGGCAACAGTACCATTCTTGATTTTAGAACAACAGATAACTGGTATGGAATCATACTTCCTGCGGTAGATCAGGCTCCCGCAAGCCTTTCTGAAAGTAACAACGGAACCTTTCTTTTTGACAAGACCGACCAGAAAGTGAAGATGTATGAAAATAACCAATGGGTGATGCTGAGTCATGCCAAAGGAAACAGCACACCCATTGTAACCAATGCGACATCAGAAGCCGGTAAGGGTGCTATTATCGGCGCTTCATCTACTAACGCAAAAGGTGTGTTGGTGCTGGAGGCTGCTGACAAAGCAATGATTCTCCCAAGGATTTTTCGTCCGGATATCAATGTGAGAAGCCCATATCCCGGGATGATCTGTTATGACACATTTAGTAAGATGATCGCCGTTTTTGATGGCAGCGTCTGGAATTTCTGGAAGTAGTAGTAACTTCATAATTTTTTCTCGGCCGCAGGTACTTTCTTATAATTTTTCATCAGGGTTATATGTTGCCTGCGGCTTTTTTAAGCACCGATCTGATGATCTTGCTTTTAATCATTCAACTTTTAATCAAATTAATATGGCAATTTTACACAAAATCAAGGCTTATCTTTATGATAATGTACTGACAAAAGATAATCCCAATGACTACACGGCTCGCACCGTGAGCGAAAGATCACTGAATGTGAAACAAATCTGCGAGGCGGCAGTAAGCCGTGGCGGTGCAGATGTTTCAGCTGCTGCCATGGAACACGCCACATCACTTTTCCTGAAGGAGATGGCCTACCAGCTTTGTGACGGCTATTCCGTGAATACCGGATATTTTACAGCCAGCACGCAGATCCGCGGTGTTTTCGACAGTCCTACGGAAAGCTTTAATCCAGCCAAGCACAGCATTCTGTTCCAGTTTAATCAAGGTGAGAAGCTTAGAGCCGAGATCCCGACGATAGAAGTCGCAATAATGGGTGTGGCAGACAGCAGCTCTGCAATCCTGCAAGTCACGGATGTGAAGAGCGGGTCCATCAATGATCTGCTGACACCGGGCAGAAACCTGAGAATCTCCGGTGTGAAAATAAAAGCAGCCGGCGAGAATCCGGAGGTAGGCATATATTTTATCAATACAACCGATAATTCCAGAACTGTTGTAGATCCCACAGACTATGTGAATAATAATCCTTCAGAGGTAATTATTGTGATCCCGGATCTACCTGCGGGCATTTATAAATTGCAATTGATCACGCAGTTTTCAGGAGGTGGTATATTGCTTAAGGAACCCAGAACGGCAGAATTGTCACAAGTTCTTACCGTTCAATAATTGTTTCTTAATTTTAGTGAGGTGGGTGCAGCTCGGCTGCACCTTTTTTATGTCTGCCCGAATGGTGGCTTACGGACTGTCTGCATAGAGCGATAAAGACCATCCGAATCGTGTTATGAGGATAGGCTGTAACGCTGATTGAAGTTGCCATAGGAAAAGTGAATTATAGAATAAACTATTTATCTTTATTCTCAATAATTAAATATATTAAGCTATGATACGATTTACTTCTTTAGCAATTTTATTGGTTGCGCTTTTTTCTTGTAACGAAACGAAACAAAATTCTATCACTATGGATCATTCAGCATCAAACAAAAAAATCATTGAACAGTATTTCAATCATTTTAATAATCACGACTGGCAAAAAATGGCGGCTTTGTACATTGATCAGCCCGAAATGAAAGACCCGGCTTATGGGATCAAAAATGTAAAAATGACAAAAGCGGACATTATCAAAAAATACAGCGAACTCAATCAAATGATTCCCGATGTGCGAGACCAAGTAATACAAATGTATCACTCGGGAAACAATGTCATTGTAGAATTCGAGTCATCAGGAACAGCACCAGACGGTTCTAAATTCGTTTTACCAATTTGTACTATTTTTGAAATTAAAGAGGGTAAAATAACGAAAGATTTAACTTATTATGATAATTTTGAAGAATAAAAATAATTACTTGAATAAATGCATGCCAAGAAAACCAAATGCCTGAATTGTGATACTAATACCGTTGGGAAATATTGTCATAATTGTACACAAAAATCGGATACAAAAAGATTAAACTTAAAACACTTTATATCTCACGATATTATACATGGCACATTGCATTTAGACAAAGGCCTGCCGTTTACTATTAAAGAGATTATTTTAAGGCCTGGAAAAGTGGCATCCAATTATATCAACGGGAAAAGAGTAAGATACTACAACTTTTTTTATTTGATTATGATATTAATTGGATTAATACTTTTTTTAAAAGGGTTTAATAACGGTTCAATCTCAAATGAAGTTACGGATAAAGCCATAAGTAAAGTGTCTCATAATTTGGGGAAAGAATTAGCATCCCATTATTTTAAGCATTTCTTGTTATCATTTATTCCGTTGTTTGCTATATCTTCTTCTATTACCTATAGAAAAACCAAGCTCAATTTGGCTGAACACGGCATAATTGCAGGAGTTTGCTTGATTTATATATTGCTTTACATATTAGTTCTGCAATTTATTCATCTGTGGTATAATGAGTTAGACATCAGTCCTTATTTTTTCTTTGTTGTCATTTTAACGATAGTTTTGATATACATCCAAGCATTTAGAGATTTTTATCCGAAAAGAACTATAGCTAATTTCTTCAACGCATTTTTAACGGTATTTACATTTTCTATATTAATGGTGCTGGTGGTTTCTTTGGTAATTGCGATAATGATGTTTTTCCAAGAAAGCTAGCTCCAAATAATGATGAAAATAAAAGACGGCAGATAACAGCGGTTTAAAAAACTAACTGTTAAAGGTGATGCTACGACTATGAAAACACTATAAACAGAAATTTATTAAAAAAAACACCAGACTTTAGAAAGGCTATAAAATTAAGTTATAAAATCAATGAATAAATCAAAAAATCTTATTTTATTACTGATGCTATTTTTAAGCTTCACGGCTTGCCAAACGATAAAAAATTATGATTTAGCCATTGTGAATGCCAAAATTTTAGATGTTAAAACGAATGCGTTTTTACTTAATAAAACGATACTAATATCTAATGGGAAAATTGCGACAATAACAGACTATAAAAAATTTAAAGCCACCAAAACCATTGATGCCAAAGGAAAACTGCTAACGCCTTCTTTTGTAGATCCGCACATTCACCCGACTGATGTTTTTGGAGATTATGACAAAGCACCGGACTATCTTCCAAAGGACAGCTTGCAGATTTTGAGAAAAAAACTTTCAGACGAATATTTGCCTTTCGGAACAACTTCTGTAATGACAATGGGACAACCGGAAAACTGGCTTAAGGATTTGCTTTCCTGGCAAAAAAATCCCGAATCTGATATGGTGGATTTTATGGTTTCGGGTGGCGCCTTGATTTCAAAAGATAACCGAAAACCATACATCGGGCACACGGAAGTAACTTCTCCCGAATTGGCGAAGCAAATGATTCTGGAATATCACCGTTTGGGCATTCGGCATATCAAATTGTATCATCGTTTGAAAGAGCCGGAATTCTCCGCCATTACAAAAATTGCCGACAGTTTAAACATCAGAACTTACGGACACATCGGCGATTTCAGTCCGGAATATCTGACCATCTCTGAAACCTTAAAAAAAGGTCTTAAAAATTATGAGCATCTTGCGTTGATCCCGAACAGCATTATTACCAGCGATGACGATTGGGCAAAACTCGACACTCAATTCAAAAATAATTTTGGGGAACTGAACAATGAAAGCAAAATAATTGAATTTTTTCTGGAGCAGTTCCGTTTCATTAAAGAAAATAAGAATGCGGAAATGTTAGCATTCATGAGAAATCTGAGGCAAAATAATGCTACTTTCTCCACCACACTTCACCGTCTTTACGAACAGTTTGAACCCACTTTTTTCACTCAAAGAAAAGACAAATCTTTAACGTCAAAACAAATTGAAAGATGCAGAGAAAATTTTGCAATAATGATGGATTATGTGAAGCAGATGCACGATTCGGGAATTGAAATTCGGCTGGGATCGGATATGCCGAATGGCGGGAAAGTTAATCTTTCTGAGTTAATTATCCTTGCAAAATACGGTTTCAAAACTGATGATATTTTCAAAATAGCAAGCTTCAACGGAGCAAAGGCAATAGGAATTGAAAACGAAACAGGCAGTATTGAAGAAGGTAAAAGAGCCAATTTTATCATCTGGTCTAAAAACCCGTTTGAAAATCCACAAAACTTTAACAGTCCCTTTACGGTTTTTAAAGACGGAAAAATGGTTGGAAATAATTAATTATGTTGCTATTTCAAAATTATTTTTGCACGTTAAAATGTCTCAGGTTTATAGGCTTTGGCGTTGTGTGAGAAAATATTTTGATCAAGGTAAAAATTTTCATTGAGATAATTCTTCATCTGCTTAATATGAATTAATTTTACAGTTATATATACCTTTTGATTTAAATGCTCCTGATATCGAAAAAATTTTTTTTGCTCACCATCCTTCTTTTATCATTATTTCTGAATGCACAGCGTTCTAAAAAAGAACTTGATTCATTATATAATGCAAAGGTTGAAATACCGTTCAACAAAGGCGAATTTTCACAAGCTCTTGCAGAATGTAAGGAACTGATCCCGCAATATGAGAAAATTGGTGACCATACTAAAATTGTCGATATCTATATCCGTATGTCGCATCTGCAGAGCAGTCTGTTTCAGATAAAAGAAAGTCTGGAAACGCTTCAGGCTGCACTAAGCAAAAGATATGATATTAATGATCCTGTTAAAGTTTCTAAGATATATGCTGAGCTTGGAAAAAATTATAATCTCTTAGGCTTTCGTAATAAAGCTATGGAAAATTATAATCTCGGGCTTAATGTCCTTACAAATTCAGATGAAAAATCTTTGATTGCAAAAAAGTATATCTACGGTTTGAGAAGCGTGATATATGAAGAGGAAAAAAAATACAATTTACTTTACACCGACCTCATTCTGGCACACAAGACCACTGCAGATCCTTATTCAAGCAGCAGACTTGCCAAATATTATATGGTTTATAAGAAGAATTTAGATTCAGCCAGATATTATCTTGACCTCGGAAATCGATTATACAAAAAAGACATCACACCTATATTTCAGTATTCTGTACTCCTGCGTAACCAGGGGCGTTATTTTTTTGAAACAGGGCAGAATGAAAAGGCGATACAGTACCTTGAAGAATCTTTAGCAATATCCAAAAAACTCAATAAACCTCAGGATATAAGAGATACTCACAAAATTCTTTATGAAGTATATAAGGCAATAAATGATCAGAAAAAATCTGTAGAAAATCTTGAAAAATATACTTTGATTGATGACAGTATCACCGAAAAAAGCAGATCGCTGCAAGAAATCCCGATTGAGCATTTCGTTAAGGAGAAACAAGTGAAACTTGAAGAATCCAGGGACAGTTTAGTTCTATGGTTGCTGGCTGTCTGCATTCTGTTTTTGGCGGTTATTTTGCCTCTGCTTTACAGATATAATAAACGGAAAAAGATAAGCCGTGAGATTATTAAGACAAAAAGTAAGGAAAACCTGATCCTGCAACAAAAAATCAATCTCGCACTAGATGACGTCATTCAGCTGGCAAAGAAAAACAGTCCGGATTTCTGGGCAAAATTTCAGGAAGCCTACCCGGAATTTAATAATAAAATGCTGGTAATTAATCCGGATCTGAAAAAATCTGAACTGATTCTTTGTGCTTATATTTTTCTTGGATTCAATACAAAAGATATTGCTGAGTACAGCTTCAAGGCGCTCAAAACAATAAAAAACAATAAGTACAATCTAAGAAAACGTCTTAATGTTCCCACTAAAGATGATTTTGTCGTCTGGTTGCGGGCTCAGCTGGAAGGCTAGAATTGAGGCAGCATAATCTTAATCCCAAACATTTTTTTTAACAAATTTATCCTGAATTAAACTTTCCAGGCAAAAAGGTTATGTCCATCTATTTCCCGACCTATTCTTCGAGTTGATGCACGAGCGAATTTTATGTTGTCAAATAGAGCAGAAGAGATTTTTTCTGCTAAATCTTACTTCGTATTGATGATAGGGAAGAAAGAGGGTACAAAAAAAAATCAATTATGAGCGAAATCGTGTAGTATCAAGGGAAAAACAAGACAAAAAGGGTACGTATTGGGTCTCCTTTTTTTTGCAATATTTATGTAAATATAGTTCTTTTGCCATTATAAATTATTTATAAAAATGTTAATTACTGACAAGTTGAATGAATGAAATGACTTACAAAAAATGACTTTTTAAAACACAATAAATCGATACAATATTTCAAAAATCAAATCACACAAATGGAAAAAAGAATACAAAGATTAAAAACACTTATACAAACTTATTTAGGACACACAAAAAGTCAAATATCAAAAGAATTGGGACAATGTGAAAATAAATCCGATAATGAGATTTGGTTCTACAGAAAATCTTACAACATACTTTTCAGGGAAGAAATCGCATTTTTGTTTATTGAAGACGAAGTTGTAGATGTTGTGATTACAGACTATTTCCTTTGGATCGAAATCAGGAATATTTTCTATTTTGAAGGGCAACATCCTGAATATAAAGTTATAAACCTTATCTAAAATCCATTAAAATTATTCATTTAAATTTTAGATCATCAAAAATTTTCTAAAGCAAATGCTAATTATCATTGATTTATAACCAAAATTGATATAATTATTGCCATTAGTATTCCATCGGAATTCTCTGAAACTAACACATTAATTCAATCTTGAATTTAAGATGATTAAAATCTTGAATTAAGTCATTAAAAAAGATGTCATAAATTTTTGATATACAATAATATATATAAATCAATACTCCTAGTAATCCTCATTCCAGATCAATTGGAAACAATATCTTTATAAGTTTTATTTTATAAGAATCTTAATACTTAATCACCATTACAAGAAATAGGGTGGATTCTGAATACATTGTATGAAGCGCCGAACATAAATTGTCTGTATATTTGATAATATATAAAAACAGATGAAATTATAACAATGATGAAACGTTTATCAGAAAATCTTTTGTTCTTTTTATTGTTCTTTTTATTTAGTAATGTAATTGGGCAGCAAAATCGTGATAAAGTTGGTGATTCTTTAAAAAAGTATTCGGTAGATGTTCTAATACAAAAATGCTATTCAGATCTCAATCCCAAGATCTACTGCGATGAGATGTTTAGCAGAGAATTATCCGATGAAGAAAAAACGAAATGTTATAATATTCTTGCCTTAAAATATTATTTTGAAACCTTGAATGATTATGATAAAGCCATACATTATTTTAATTTGTCCAATCTTTATGCAAAAAAAACGGGAAATATAACCTTTGAAAAAACCAATCTAAACACCATAGCAGTAATCTACGCATTGCAAAACAAACTGAGTAATTCGATTAAGGTTCTGAAAAAAAGAAATCGTTTAAAATCTCTTGACAAAACAGATGAGATACAGGAATTACTATCCGGCGGGGATGATGATGCAATATATGCTTTGTTAGGAAATTTTGATAAATCTATCAAAAGCTACCAACTGGCCACTGAAAAAATAGATAAATACCTCGCCAAGCATACTGATATTTCTTCCGAAAAAAAATATCAACTTGCCTTCTACCAGTGTATGAAATACAAAAATATTTTTTTGAGTTACAACTACAAGAAAGAATTGGATTCGGCAAAAATTTATCTCAACAAAATAAAAAACTCTTCTATTTTACCAAAAGATAAATCTGATATCATATCCTGCATCGAGGCTGATCACTTAATTTTATCAGGAAATCTAGACGAAGCGATAAAAAAAGCACTAAAAGACAAAAATGATTACAAAGATGATAAAGCGAGAGTTTATTATAACCAATACTATCTTGCAAGGGCTTACCAACTGAAAGGTAATTACAAAGAAGCTCTGAAGTATTGCCAGGAAGGTCTTAATAATATTGTAATCAATATCGATTTTGTAAATATTGAGCTGGAGCTATATCGTATCGCAATGCTGAGTGCAGAAAAATTAGGAGATGAAAATGCTTATCGGAAATATTCTCATCTTTATGAAGAAGCTAATCAAAAATTTAACTACAAATCTAAAGCAGATTTTATTGCAAAACTCTACGATCTAGATCAGATTAAGCCTCTTGAATACAAATTAAATAGTTCAAAAAAAACCACTAATTATCTTTGGATCATCATCTTGCTTCTTGTGCTACTCACAATATATTTTGTAAATCGGTTTTTCGTTTTAAGAAGATATAAAAAAAGATTCCTGGAAATCAATGCAAAACTTGAGCAGAAAGAAGAATCTAAAAAGAAAAACGAATCTGTTAAACTAATTGAAAGAAACAGTCTCTCCAGTGATACAGAAAAGGAGATACTTTCCAAATTGGAAAAATTTGAAAGAAAACAGCAGTTTTTATCCCCAAATATTTCTCTGAGTACACTTGCCTCCAATCTAAATACAAATACCAGCTATCTGTCTTCTATTATCAAAGATCATAAAGGCAATAATTTTAATGGGTATATTAATCAGCTAAGAATAGATTATATTACCTTGAAGCTTAAACTACATCCAGAATACCGTCAGTATAAAATAAGTTACCTGGCAGAAGAATGTGGGTTTTCTTCCCACACCGTTTTTACCAGAATCTTTATTGATAAAACAGGAATTCCGCCTTCAAAATTTATAGAATACTTAAATAAGCAATACTTCTAATAATTATTTTAAAGAACAGTTTTTCAAAAAAACAACGTGAAAAATCAATGAAATCTCATTGGTTTTTTTAATTTATAAACCAGTTTAATTTCTAATTTAACAACGTAATCTCATCCGGAATCTTATTTCTGAAGGATTTTGTTTTCGTAGCTATATTCTTCAATACGCTGCTTTTAAATCATTGAATTTCAATACTTTAAACAAAAACAAAAGCTGTACTAATTTTAAATTAGTACAGTTGTTTTCTTTTACACAAGACATAACTCTAATACATTTGTCACAATTCTTAAAGAACTATAGAAAAGTTCTTTGAAGGGTACGAATGATGAGAAAAGAAAACTTTCACAAAACAACGGCAAAGCAAAATAATAAGATTTTATCTTTTGCATTTGTCGTTGTTATTTTTTTGCTGTTTTCACCATCTCTATTATTTTCTCAGCAATCTGTTCAAGAGGAAAATAGTTCTGCTTTAAATAATCCTGAAAATCAATATGAGTTTTCTACTTCAAATAAAGCAATATTTATTTCTGGAGATGCTATAATTTATTCAGAAAAAGATACTCTAAGCCTAAGCAAGACTAAAGTTATCACTTCTAAAAATATTGAGGCTAATGTCACAAAAAAAGAAGCGAAAAAACTTGTTGTTAAGATCAAAAAGCAAACTATTAATCCTTCTTCCCCTGAAGTAGAACAAACCTATTTTCCAGAAACACCTTCTAAAGATTTTATGCTTTCCTGTGTGGGAAAGTATAGCCTTGTATTAGAGACCTCATCATTTCAAAAAAATGTGTTTCAAAAGGCAATAATAACCAGAAGATTACAGGACTTTTTTCCTGTGACGATTATACTTAAAGATAATTTATTACAATGTTACCATATTTCTTTTTGGAAATATACTACAGATTACACGTCCAGACCGCCACCATTTTTGGCTTAAAGAAATTATCAAAACTGCTGTTACAATTTCATTATTACGATGTCTTACTCGTTGGAATAAAACTCTAATCTGCAAAGATTTTGAGAATACATTGACATTGATATCAGAGCATTATCATAAGTCCAATAAACATTAAACTTTAACAATTGTCATCAAAATGAAAAAAATATATATTTTCTTTTTTTTGGTATTGCTACAACATTTGTTTTTTTCACAAAGCAAAACTAACGCAATCCTGGAAAAAATCCCTTGGAAAAAATGGTCCGAAATAGAAGCCTTACAAGCAAAAGAGCCGCGTGCTGTGATGGTCTGGATTTACGCAGACTGGTGCTCCCATTGCAAAGATCTAAAAGAACAATCACTATCTGATAAAAACGTGATAAGAGCACTTTGCAGTGATAAGGTTTATGTAGTTAAGCTTAATGTGGAAGAAAAAAATGATATTATTTATAAAGGGAAAGTTTATAAATACGTTCCTGCAACCAAAGAAAAAAAAGCTTACCACGAGCTAGCTTTTGCTATGATGCATAACACACCCGGAATTCCCTCTTTAGTTTTTTTCGATGAAAATCTAAGATTGCTACAAGAATTAAAGGGTTTCCGCAATCCAAATGATTTACAAATAATTATGCCATATTTTTTTGAAAGAAAATATGTCTCAATGAATTGGGCAGACTATGCTAAAAATATAAAACTCACAACTTCTACTGCTGATATTTCTACATTAGAAAACTTCAGTAACAACAGCGATACTTGTAAAGATTAACAAATAAAAAAGCAAATAATTATAATGAAGCAATTATTTTTAAAACATCCTGAATCATTATTCAAAATATTTTTTTTGACATCACTCTTTCTAGGGAATATTTTATATGCACAAAGTCAGCCCGTTTTAGAGTTAAACACAACAAGTTATGCAAATGATGCGGGAATCGTAACTGGTTATTTAGAAGCAGCTTTTTTACGAAATACAGATAATCCTACCGGGATCACGTTTGCTGCACACACGCCAGAACTTAAAATTAAATTTTCTATCTCTAATCAACAATACAGAAGTTCGACTAGAAATGCAGTGGTAAATATTGGTCAGGGAGATGATCCCAGTACAACTACGGGAATTGATCCATTTACAACCATTTCTGCTGGAGCATCCAATGCTGCGGATACGAATTTCTCATCTTCTTTATCAACTGCAGGAACCGGCATTGCTGTAGGAATAAATCACGGAGTTAATATATACACCAATGTAATGCCGCTTCAGACTGCCGGATTATTAAATACAGGCAAATATTATGTGGCAAACTTAAAGGTGTCATTCAGCAGGCCTGTAGATAATCCTATTCTTCATTTTGCTGGTTTAGGTGATGCTGTAGGCGGAACAGGAGGGACGTATGCCAATTCTACTGAATATGAATTTACCGGCTCAAACATTACTCCGACACTATCAAGATTATCCGGATCAGCCACTTTTAGTCTGTCAGGTAATAATATTCTAAATTCAGCTAGTTATGCAACGATGACTTCCATTCCGGATGGATCTGCTCACGGAAGTATATTGTTTACTGGAAAAGGTATAACAGAACTGAATTTTAAAGTATATATGAGAGGTACCACTGGAAACCCAGGCGGTACCAATTCCACCAGCTGGAATGGAGGAACATCTTTTGGATCTCCTGATAGAAACATTATAAGTGCTTCCGTAGCAGAAACCGATATGCAGATAACGAAAACAGCAAGCAATTATGCTCCTAATACAGGAGACACTGTTACGTTTACAATTGTTGCTACTAATAATGGAGCTTCTAATAATACTAATGTAATAGTCAACGATTTGCTAAAAAGTGGTTATTCCTACATAAGCCATGTTGCGCCTGTAGGAACGACTTATAACCCAACAACTGGTGTTTGGACAATAGGTTCAATGGCTTCAAATAGCAATCAAACCCTTACTATCAATGCTAAGGTAAATCGAAATGGAGATTTTGCCAACACGGCTACAATTTCTGGAGATCTTGGTGATCCTTTGCCATCTAATAATACTGCTACAATTTACACAAGGAGAGTAAAGAAAGAAGCTGTAGATGCTGCTGGAGCTGCCATAACAACTGTGAAGCCGAATGATCAAATAATATATGTAGTAGAGACGTCCTTAATAACAGATGATACTGTCCCAGCGGCACAAGTGAGATTGAATGATACTGCAGATGCATTTCAATCGTATCTTTCTGGGTCATTGAAAATTCCGCAAGGATGGACAGCAGGTACACCTACAGGAATTCTTGATGGTGATCTGATGGCAAGTTTTACCCAGCAAATTTATCCATATTTTGGAAACGCCGTTCCGATCTATGGTAGTAATGGATACGGTGCTGCTTTGGACGTAAAACCTAATTTAACATTTTCTGCAACCGGAGCAGGAGATGGGTATATTCCGATTACCATTAATATGCCCAACGGTCACCAAGGTGTGGTGGTAGCATCTCATCACCAAGGTACTTTCTTGAACTCTACTACCGCAAGTAGTTCTATTTTATGTCTGGATGCTAATAATAACGGAGCAAACTGTATTGGTTCGGGATACACTACCAACGTTCCTTTTGTTAATACAGCCCACAGTTATTATTTGACTAAATATGAAACCGGTGGCACATATCGTTTTTTCATTCCGGGTACATTTGATCCGGGAGTTGTAGGTAACTCAGGAGAAAAGCCCGCATTAGGTTGTTTAGATTATTCCGATAATAGTATCAGACCTTGTAGTACACGCAGAATACAGCTGGACACAACTACTAGAGATACCAACAACATTTTGGGCGCTTTTACCGTAGCAGATAAGGTTTGTACTGCCTGGGGAAGTAATGAATCTAATATTAATTATGTTAATCTAGGATGTATAAATCCTGTAACCTTAGTCGCATATGCTGTAGAAAAAATAAGAGTAAATCCTAATGGTACAACAGCCAGTGCAATTAACATAGCTTCAAATGTCTCACCTGGAGATGTGGCTTTTGCTTTAAATGGTAATAAAGTAGTATTGTCTTTTTCACAAAATTATGCACTTTCTGCATCACCATTCACTGCAAGTGCTTTGTCTCAAATTGTTTGTTTGGATATACAGAATGGAACTACAGCTACAAAAGATTGCAGTGGAAGCAGTACAATCTCTCCAATTACTATGGGAACAACTACTGCTAAATTAGGATTTATTCCAAGATTAGATGCTACTACAGGTACAATTAATGGCTTCTGTCACTTTGGTACAATCAATGGTGCTGTTGCTACAGCAACAAATCAAAGACCTTGCTACGATCTTACAGGCTCTTTAGCTACATCGCCACAAACAACACAGATTCCTTCAACCTGGCCGGACAATCCAAAAATATGGCATAACTTCTCTTTAGTACAAGGAAAACCATACATTATATACGGAAGATACAGCCAGTCTTTTCAACCTAATTGTTTTAACTGGGCAACATTGGGCAATTGTACAACGCAAGTGGTTTCTGAAGATAATATGTATGGTACAACTACCATAAAAGCAAGTGCCGGAGCTATCTGTCAGGTTACGTACGGACATACTAATCAATGGAAAATATTTGCAATTGATAAAAATGGAACAGAAGGAACATTTACCGAAGATTGTGTGATTAATGATACGGCTGGAACTGTACAAACAATTACTGTACCCGATCCATCTACCAACTATTGCGATCCATTAACTACTGTTATTGGCTGGACAAATATTGTGATGACCAATGTACCTAAACAAAGTGGATCAAAAATCAATATTAAAGATTTAAATGGTAATGTGATAGCAATCCTTGATGTACCTGTTACTCTTATAGATAAACAAAAATTAACCATTGATATTTCTTCTGTGGTAAATTATGCGACATATCCAAGTTTTAAAGTAGAATTTCCATTTTGGCAAGTAGATTCTGCAGATGGCACCGATATGACAGCCACCATAAATTATTCTACCAATACCGGCGCAAAACCTCAGGTATGTTATGCTACAACAGTTACAGGTTGTAATGCTACACCCAATAATAAAACAACTAATACAGTTACAGCATCTGGTGGTGTAACAGCTACAGCGCAATTAAGCATTTTGGGAGGTTTTTTAACATGTAACGGATATTGCTACAAAAACCCTGTAACAGTTACAGATGGCTCAGACTTATCAGCAAAAATCGGAATTACCTCATTAGGAAGAGCAGGAGAGTCCAGTAATTGGCCAATGGTTAGAAAAGGTGCCTGGCTGGCATTGGAAGGTAAAACCAAAGGTTTTGTTGTAAATCGAGTGAGTTTTACTGGAGGTAACCCAGATGGTATTCCTGCTGCTAACTTTGTTAAGGGAATGATGGTATACGATACGACTAATAATTGTCTGAAAATATATAATGGTAGTATTTGGAGCTGCTACACCACTCAAACTTGTCC
>JAEXJU010000101.1 GCA_023448955.1 Bacteroidota bacterium | reverse complement strand
CTATCAGCCCTCAGAATGCTTTAACAGAAGCTTCTAAGATATTAATTTATCACTTCATGTTATTCTCCGATGAGAGAATCACCCTTGAAACTGAAGCTGTAAAAGCATCTATCCAATATGACGAAGAAACACTTCACACAAGACAACTTCTTAAGTCTAAATTAGCAGATATGGATCTTTCTGTAAGAGCCCTAAACTGTCTGAAAGCAGCTGAAGTAGAAACTCTTGGAGAATTGGTTTCTTACAGTAAGTCTGATTTGATGAAATTCAGAAATTTTGGTAAAAAATCTTTAACAGAACTTGAAGAATTGGTTCACTCAAAAGGACTAAATTTCGGGTTTGATGTTGCAAAATATAAGTTAGACGCTGATAAATAATCCTCAAAATGAGACACGGAAAAAAGATAAATCACTTGGGTAGAACTGCGCCTCACAGAAAGGCAATGCTTTCTAATATGGCTTGTTCCCTGATTGAACATAAAAGAATCAACACTACTGTTGCTAAAGCGAAAGCTTTAAGAGTTTACGTGGAACCAATCCTTACTAAGGCTAAAGAAGATACAACTCACAATAGAAGAATCGTTTTCTCTTACTTACAAAGTAAAGAAGCGGTTACTGAATTGTTCAGAGCTGTAGCTCCTAAAATCGCTGAAAGAAACGGTGGTTACACAAGAATCATCAAGACTGGTTTCAGACCAGGTGATGCTGCTGATACTGCGTTAATCGAGTTAGTAGATTTCAACGATATCTACAATCCAAACGAAGCTGAAAAGAAAACAACAAGAAGAAGCAGAAGATCTACTGCAAAGAAAGAAACTGCTCCTGTTGCTGAAACTGCTGAAGCTAAAGTGGAAGAAACTCCTGCTGCAGAAACTTCTACAGAAGAAAAAACTGAAGAATAATATTTCCCAGTTTTTAAATATAAAACCATCTCGAAAGAGGTGGTTTTTTGTTTTTGTGAAATAATTAAAACAATTATTTTAGCGTTCTAAAATTATATCAAAAACATTTATGAATATTTATAATAAAACACAGGCCTTATTTTTTTTAATATGCAGTCTGTTCATATTTTCACAATCTGGTAATCCGGTTTATACATTACCCAAAATCAAATCTAATATTACACTTCCCGTATCGCTGCCAATCTCTGAGATCAATAATCTCATCAATCAATCAGTGAAAGGTATTTTGTATGAGGATCAATCTTATACGGATAATAACAATGACCAGTTCAAGGTGAAGGTCGAAAAACAGGGAAATATTACCATAAAAGCTTTGACTAACAACAGACTGATGATTTCTGTACCGCTAAAGGTCTGGGCAGAAAAGGGCTATGGAACGCTGGGTTATTATATGTATCAGGATACCAATTTTAATCTGATCATGAATTTTATTACCAGTCTCGCCGCAACACCGGACTGGAAACTGAGCACTAAAACAACGACTGCCGGTTTTGTATGGACACAGAAACCCATTTTGGACTATGGAAAAGTCAAAATACCGGTTGCTTCTTTTATAGAATCCGTACTAAAGGAGCAGCAAAGTAAATTTACAACAATCATAGATCAGCAGATCAAATCTCAGTTCAATCTTCAGCCTCAGTTGGTGATGGCGTGGAATCAGTTTTCCAAGCCTATCAACGTCTCTCAGGAATATAACACCTGGCTGAAAATATCGCCACAAAATACCTATATGACGCCGCTTCAGGTATTTCAGGATAAAATTAAAACAACAGTCGGGATAGATTTGTTTTCGGAAACTTTTGTGGGACAAGTGCCTTTGGCAACTAAAGATGTGAATTCGGTTCCTAATTTTGTCGTCAAACCAGATCTCCCAAGTATATTTAACCTGCAGACGACTGCCAACATCAGCTTTGATGAAGCTACAAAAATGGCGAGACAGCAATTCCTTAATAAAGAATTTTCTCTGAACAGTGAGAAAAACAAAGTGAAGGTGGATGATATCAAAGTCTATGCTGAAAAGGAAAATATCGTGATTGAAGTAAAAACAGAAGGCGGTGTAAACGGGACGGCCTTTATAAAAGGGAAACCAGCATATGATGCGCTGAGCCATAAAATTGTACTGACACAGACGGACTTTAACCTGAAAACCAAAAACTTTTTTCAAAAAGCACTTACCGTTTTATTTGAAGGCAAGATCCGCAAGATGATTGAGAAAGATTATGGGATTCCCCTTCTGGATATTGAAAATTCTTCCAAGAAAAGCCTGATGGAAAGTTTCAATAAAGAATATTACAAAGGAATACGTTTGCAAGGTAATGTTATTGATCTGAAACCGGCACAGTTTCTGCTTTCGGAAAATTACATCACCGTCGTAATAGACACCAAAGCACAGCTCCAGATGAATATTTCCGGACTTAGTTTTTGATAATTTATTAAGTTTATTTCATTTTAGTGAAAAATATTGTATAGAATATTTATATTTGTTAGCAATTAAATATTAAAATGAAAAAAACTCTATCTTTTGCCATTGTTTTAGCTTATGCTTGCGGATTTGCACAGGAATCCAAAGAACTTTCCAAGCTGAAAAATGAATTGAAAGCCAATGTTACCATTAGTAACAGTACATCTAACCCTAATTTTATTTATTTTTCGCAATCAGTAAAGCTAAAATCCAAAGATGCAATAGCTAAAGCCTCTGAATTTCTAGCCGAAAATTTCAAAGCATTTAATCTGAGATCTGCAAATGATCTTGTTTTCCTGGAAGAAACTACGGATAACTATGGTCTGAAAAATGTGACTTACAGGCAGCAATATCAGGGTGTGCCGGTTTATGACGGTTTACTGAAATTTCATTTTAATGCTAAAGAAGAATTATCATCGATCAACGGAAATAGTATTTCTATAACCAAACTGAATACTGTTCCGGATATTACTGCAGCTGATGCGGAAATCATCGCTAAAGATATTGTATCAAGACAGGATTTGAATAAATCCAATACACCACTTCAAACCGCAAAGACGAATCTTCTTATCTTTCCAAAAAACCTGATGCAAGGCGGAATTGTTACGCCTTATTTAGCCTATCAGATAGAAGTTACCAATAAAAAAGATGTGAGAGAATATGTTTTTATTAATGCTCACACAGGTGAATTGGTAGAACAGTTTACAGGTATACATCCTATTGACAGAAAACTTTACGAAACTAATACTACTGCCACCAACCTAAAATGGAAAGAAGGTGATGCTTTTCCTGGAACGCTAAGCAGCTGGCAGCAGAACGAAGTCGTGACTTCCGAACACGTTTATAATTTCTTTAAGAATGCATTCGGGCATGTGTCTTATGATGCGGCAGATCATACAATGATTACGGTTAATAATGATCCCACCATTTCCTGTCCCAATGCAAGATGGAACGGAACTTATGCCGGATACTGTGATGGGACTGCAACAGATGATGTCATTGCACACGAGTGGGGACACGCCTATACAGAATATACAAGCGGGTTGATTTATCAATACCAGTCAGGCGCACTAAATGAATCTTACTCCGACGTTTGGGGTGAGACTATAGATTTGCTTAACAACTATATGGACGATGGTGAGAACCTCTCTGTAAGAACAACTACAGCTTGCTCAGGATCTTTAAGATGGAAAATGGGGGAAGATGCAAGTGCTTTTGGAGGCGCAATCCGGGATATGTGGAATCCGAACTGTAACGGCGATCCGGCAAAAGTTTTGGATGCAACCAATTATTATTGCGGCACTGCAG
>JAEXJU010000050.1 GCA_023448955.1 Bacteroidota bacterium | reverse complement strand
CTACACCACTCAAACTTGTCCAGATTAATATTATAAAGAATACTCAAAACTGGGATTCATTCATTTTGTATTGTTGATTTGAAATTCTAAAATTGATTATTTAAAGTGAACATTTTTAAGCCCAATTATTTAAAAATTGAAATAAATGAAAAAAAAATATATAATAAGTTTTTTAATCGCCGGTATGTTTTGCAGATCTCAGGTTGTGATAGGCGACAATCCTGCAGCATTAACCAATTCTTCTGTGTCTTTAGAGTTCAAGAACGGAGAAAATCGTGGGTTGGTAGTTCCTTGGGTTACCTCTGCGACGAATGTAACTGGAGCAGTTGGTGGAACAATTGTTTTTGATATCAGTGACAAAATTTTCAAGTATTACAAAGAAAATCCAACAGCCTGGGTTGCCCTCTCAAAAAATGAAAATACAATAATTGCATCCACATCAGTTGATACTACTGGAACTGTTGATACAAGTTTGCAAGGTGAAAACGTAACCGAGAAATCAGATGCAAAAGCAATGATTGGAGGTAACCCAGCCAATAACAATACTCCGGGAGTTTTGGTATTGGGAGATCCTGATAAAGCGATGATTTTACCCAAAGTGGCATCTCCGCATCTTAATATTAAAAATCCTGCAACAGGAATGATGGTTTATGACACTTCAACAGATCAATTATGCATTTTCAATGGCAAGGTTTGGGCTTTTTGGAAACCATAAAACAAATTTTCATTAATATAAAAAGAGACTGTATCAAATGCAGTCTCTTTTAAAAATGTCAATTACCAAATCACTAAAAGTCCTATTTTAAACAATTAATTTTAAAGACTTTTACAATTGATCAGAAATTTGCATTGCTTGTTTATAATATCAATTAATGTTTTTTTTTTGAAAATCATAATCTTCCAAGTAAAGTTTGTAAACTATAAAAGTTAAAATATTATGAAATCTTTTTTGGTTCCACTAGAAAATTAGATTAATATTTTAAACATAAAAAGTTGAGGGTTCTGAAGTGTCTGAATTAATTTTTTTGATGTTATTTAGTAAATGTGTAGCTGCCAAAACTCCCATTCTGAATCCATCATTGATAATTAACTCATACGATTCATCTAGATATTTTGGAAAAGTACCTTCTGAAATAGCGATCACATTAATATGACCAATATCAATCTTCTTTTTAATGAGTGAGCTGTGAAGGCCGGCAAGCGTTTCATCACTCATTGCAAAATAGCCATCAAAACTTTCGTAGTCGAGTATGATGCTCAGCTTTTCTTTTACGCTTTCTGCGGATTCACAATAGATAAGTTTACAGTTAATATCCGGGTAATTTTTCAATTTCTCGAGAAAATGATCTCTTCTGGTTTGTGTCATTTCAAGATTTTCATCTCCGAAAATGGCAAGAATATTTTTACATTGATTATTTGCAAGCTTTTCTACTGCTGTTTCTACATTCTGTTTATTATCAAAAATGATCTGTTCAAAATAATCTTGCGGAATGGTCTTATCAAAAATAACAACAGGAACCTCAATTTCTTTTAATCTATTGAGGTGAGACAAATCTTTGGTATATCTGGTAAGAGAAATAAGAATGCCATCTACACGAGAATTGATACAGGTTATGATATTTTCTTGCTCCATTCCTAAAGATTCTTCTGATGATAGAACAAAAAAATGGTAACCTTCCTTATGAAGAACAGATGATATTCCTCTTATAATAGAAGGAATAAAAAACATAGACATTTCCGGGATAATAAGTCCGATAACCTTTGAAGACTTTTTCCTGAAATTAATGGCGAAATCATTCGGGATATAATTAAATGTTTCTGCAGCCTCTTTTACTTTGAGCTTTACAGCACTGCTGATATCGGGATGATCCTTGAGTGCTCTGGATACTGTTGAAATGCTGATATTCAGCATGTCAGCAAGGTCTTTTATAGTAACTCTTTTCATTTTTTAGGTAATTGAGACAATTTTTGGGTTAATATAGTAAAGTTTAATTCATTAAATATTGTTAATTAACGTTAAAATAAACACTTCTAAAAGTTAATAAAAAGTTAATTTTTAAATTATTTACTAACTGCAAACGTTTGCGCAAACGTTTGAAAATTAAGATATACTTAACATTGAGTAAAATGAGTTTTTTAATTATGTTAAAAAAATACTTTTAGACCATAATTAAAAACCCTAAAAAATTATGGAATCAAAAATTTTTACAAAATTGCTGCTTCTCGGATCAATGAATGTTGCAGCTTTTATGTTCTCTCAGACATCTCAGGCAGATACAGTTGCTACATCAAAAAGTATTGATGAAGTGGTGATCACCGGAAACTCAAATCCTAAAGCTTCTATTAAAACGAGTACTTCTATTTCATCATTAAAGATGAAAGATATAGAAAACGCAGCACCGAGAACTACTGCCGAAATTTTTCGTACCATTCCGGGAATCCGTTCAGAATCTTCAGGCGGGGAAGGAAACTCCAATATTACCGTAAGAGGGGTTCCTGTTTCAGCAGGTGGTTCCAGATATCTACTGATTCAGGAAGATGGTTTACCGGTAATGCAGTTCGGAGATATCGCATTCGGAACACAGGATCAGTTTACAAGATTCGATTCTTTTGTTTCCAGAGTGGAAGCGTTAAGAGGAGGTTCTGCCTCTGTATTTGCAAGCAATTCTCCGGCGGGGATCATCAACTTCATCACGAAGACCGGAGATAAGGAAGGTGGAAGCATCACACTGCAG
>JAEXJU010000022.1 GCA_023448955.1 Bacteroidota bacterium | reverse complement strand
GGCGTAGGCTATGGTGATGAGGTTATTTGCCAATCTTTCACGTTTTCAGCATCAGCAAATCCTATAAAGTATCTTGGTGCAAATCCTGTTTTTGTAGATTCTGATCCTGTTAATTGGAATATGTCACCACTTTTTCTAGAAGAAGCAATAAAGGACAGAATTTCAAAAAACAAAAAACCCAAAGCGGTTATAGTAGTTCATCTTTATGGTATGCCTGCATTAATGGATGAAATTACAGCAATTTGTTCTAAATATGAGATTCCGTTAATTGAAGACAGTGCAGAAGCACTAGGTTCTACTTATAAAAATAAAAAGTGCGGAACTTTTGGTGATTTTGCTATTTTATCATTTAATGGAAATAAAATCATAACAACTTCTGGTGGCGGCGCATTGGTTTGTCCTACTAAAGAAACTAAAGATAAAACAATTTTTCTTTCAACCCAAGCCAGGGACAATGCTCCTCACTATCAACACTCAGAAATTGGATATAATTACAGGCTAAGTAATATATGTGCTGGAATTGGTAGAGGACAAATGGAGGTACTTTCCGAACGTGTTCAGCAAAGAAGAGCTGTTAATGATTTTTACAACGATATTTTTTCAAAGATTGAAGCTGTAAATCTTTTCTCAGAGGCTAGCTCAGATTTTTTTTCCAACCATTGGCTTTCAAGTATTACTATAGATAAGAAAGTAACATCACGAACGAATCAGGAATTAATGGCAGTTTTTGCCGCCGAAAACATAGAAACGCGCCCTCTTTGGAAGCCTATGCATCTCCAGCCGGTTTTTAATGATTGCCCATATTATGGGGAAGCCGTTTCTGAAGAATTATTCAATGCAGGTTTATGCCTGCCTTCAGGATCAAATATAACCAACGATGAAAAAAACAGAATTTATGAGGTAATAAGCCAATACAAATTTTAATAATTACTAACCAAAAATGGATAAGGTTAAAAATTCCAGAAAATTTTCATTGAATGATAATGTTTTAGATCTTGTTGATCTAAAATTCTTGCCAAGGTGGGTTATACTAGTTATTGATATACTGCTTCTCATAATGTCACTTTCGGTTTCGCATCTCCTTATTGTTGGGTTAGATGTGAAGCACTATAATGTCTATCCTCTCTTTTACGTTTTTTTATCTATCATAGGAACTAATGTTCTTTATATGTATATATTCAGAACATATCTTGGTGTGATAAGACATTCTACATTTGTAGATCTTTTTAAGATTTTTATGGCTAATCTAAGCTGTGTTTTAACTATATTAATCATAAACTACTCCTATTATATAACTTTTCAGAAAAAGCTAGTACTCGTTCCGTTTCTAGGGTTTTATTTTGCTATTTCCTGCCTCTTCTTATTTGTTTTCAGATTATGTGTGAAAGGTATTTTTAATATAATAAAGGAAAATAAAAGAAGTTCCAGCAGAAAAAAAATATTTATCCTTGGTGATGATGATACATCAGTTGCTATCGCTCAGGTTATTCTCTCGAATCCGAACCTGCCTTTTGATATCAAAGGATTTGTTTCTTATAATACAAAGAAAGTAAGAATCAAACTTTTAGATAAAAAAATAATCTCAAAAGCTGATTTCATTAGTACTCTTGAAAAAGGAAACAGCGAGGTTGATGGAGTTCTTGTAATAAAAGAAGCATTACATAAGGACGAACTGGATTTTTGGGTTAATTTGTTCTTGGAGCATAATCTGAAAATTTATAAAGCACCATCAATGCAAAAACTGAGAGGTAAAGATATTATAAACAATATCAAAACTATTCAGATTGAAGATCTCCTAAACAGGAAGCAAATAAAACTGGATAATATGGAAGTGAAAAAAAGACATTTTCAAAAAACCATATTAGTGACAGGTGGTGCAGGATCAATTGGAGGAGAAATTGTGAGACAGGTTGCTTTACTGGAACCTTTGCAGATTGTAATCCTGGATCAGTCTGAAACGCCGTTATATGATACTGAACTGGAAATGAGAGAGATGTATCCTCATATTAGTTTTAAATTTATTCTCGCAGATATATCAAACTACAGCAGACTGGAGCCTTTATTCGAAAAGTACAATTTCTCCATGGTTTATCACGCTGCTGCATATAAACATGTTCCTCTGGTAGAAGATAATCCTCACGAAGCTGTTTTAGTAAATGTTCTTGGAACCAAAAATCTTGCATTGCTCGCCAGCAAATACAATGTTAATAGGTTTGTGATGGTTTCTACAGATAAAGCTGTGAATCCTACAAATGTAATGGGCGCATCAAAACGAGTGGCAGAGTTATTTGTTCAGTCACTACAGAATGTAGAAGGTAATTCGACAAAATTTATAACAACACGCTTTGGAAATGTATTAGGTTCTAATGGCTCCGTAATTCCGCATTTTCGTAAACAAATAGAAAAAGGTGGGCCGGTTACAATTACACATCCACAGATTGTCAGGTATTTTATGACAATAGCTGAAGCTTGTGAATTAGTACTAAATGCTGGAACTATGGGATCAGGAGGTGAGATTTACGTCTTCGATATGGGAGATCCTGTGAAAATTCTTGATCTTGCAAAGAGAATGATAAAACTTTCAGGTTTTGAACCAGATTTGGATATAAAAATTATTTACACAGGACTAAGGCCTGGAGAGAAACTTTATGAAGAGCTTCTTAGCGACAATACCAAAACTTTGCCTACTTCTCATGAAAAAATTATGATTTCGAAAGATCCAACAATGCAGTTCTCTGAGATTGATCAAATGACAGATCTGGTAATTGAATTTTCAAGAAAAGAGGAAAAGCAGGAAATTGTAAAAGTTTTAAAATCTATAGTAAAAGAATTTAAAAGCAATAATTCTATCTACGAATCGTTAGATAAATAAGAATTCCTATATTTGCAAACCTTCAGTTAAGAATTAGAGTTTATGAGAAGAGTTTTATCCATAGTTTATATGGCTTTTTTATTATGTGCAATCTTTTCGTGCAAGACGAAGCAAGATATTCAATACCTTAAGGATATTGAAGATGTTGCTATAAAAGAATCTATCAGAGCGAATACTTCAACAATACAGCCGGGTGATCAATTGGCTATTGTTGTTTTAGCAAAAGATAATGAAGTAGCCAAACCATTCAACCAGAATTATTATTCTACAGATATGTCGCAATATTCCTCTATGCCTACCAGAAATGCTTCTGTAGAACCAACATATATTGTTGATGGAAAAGGTGATATTGATTTTCCGATTCTCGGTTCGCTTAATACGACAAATATGAATGTAGATCAATTTAAAGACTCATTAAAAGAAAAGCTTTCGAAATACATAAAAAATCCCGGAGTTAATATCAGAACTGTAAATTATAAAGTTACGGTTCTGGGAGAAGTTAATAGAACAGGTACCTTTACAATCGACGGAGGACAGCCAACAACAATTCTTAATGTTTTAGGTTTGGCAGGTGATCTTACAATTTACGGACAAAGAAAAAACGTTCTGGTTATAAGAAATACTGACGGCATTACAACTAAACAATATATTGATCTTACAAGTGCAGAACTTTTTAATTCTCCTTACTATTATGTTAAGCAAAATGATGTCATATATGTATCACCAAATAAAGCTAGACAGAGTGCTTCTTCTTATGGCCCTCAGATTGGGATTGTAATTTCCGTAGCTTCAGTTCTGGTAGGGGTCTTAGCACTTCTCTTCAGGTAGTTCTTAAAATTATACCGAGATCTATTCATCCAAAAAATATTAATTAATTCGCAACTGTATAAAATTTACAGACAAAAACTAGTTAAATGGAATTAACAAAAAAAGAAGAAGAATTAAATTTAAGAGAAATTATAAAGCCATATACAAAAAAATGGTATTGGTTTTTGGCTTCTGTATTTTTGACAACTACTTTAGCAATATGCTATGTACTTTTCACGACTCCCGTTTATAAGATACAATCTTCAGTTTTAATAAAAGATGCAAAGAAAATGTCAAGTGCGTCCGGTGATTTCGGCGTTTTAGCCGGCCTCGGAGGCTTTGCTGGTATGGGAACTAATAGCATTGAAAATGAATTAGAAATTTTTAAATCCAAAAAAATAATTGAAGATGTAGCCAAAAATCTTAAAGTACAAGTTTCTATATATTCCAGAGAAAAGTTCCATGATGTAGAATTATATAAGGATACAAATCCATTTAATGTTTTCGTGATAAATGAGAAGCAATATGAGAAGCTTCCTAAGAAACCTATTGACATAAAAATCAATGGAGATAAAATAGTTTTATCTTCAGAGGAGTTCAAAAATAATATAGTTACGACTTTTAATAAAACCATATCCCTGCCTTATTCAAATTTTAATATTACTAAAAATCCCAAGTTCAATTTGAAAAAAGTAAGGAAAATGGACTTGAACGATTTTTACATAACATATTCGGATTTTGAAGGAATTGTAAATGATTATCAAGAAAGTTTGGAAGTTGATCTTACTGACAAAGATGCTACGGTTATCTCATTATCAATGGGCCATCCAAATACAGATAAAGCAAAAGATATATTAAATAATTTAGTTACTGTTTATAATGAATATGCTATAAGTGATAAAAATATCGAATCAAAAAAAACTAAGGATTTTATTGATGACAGAATTGTTTTGATATCAAAAGAACTTGGTGAGGTAGAGAGTGATAAAGAGAGATTTAAAGTTGATAATGATATTGTAGATATTGCCGCAGAAGCCAGGATTAATTTACAAATATCAACAGAGACAAGACGAAAAAGTCTCGAGCTTGATACTCAAATTGAAGTGAGTAAAATGCTTTTAAATTATATTGATACACAATCAGGTAACTACCAGATTTTGCCAACAAACATTGGATTGGATAATCCAACGGCTACTTCTAATATTACGGCATATAACAAACTTGTAATAGACAGAAACAGACTTTTAGAGAATGCTACAACAGATAATCCCCTTGTAAAAGAAATAACCAAAGATATACAGAGCCTGAAAAATGCTATGAGGGAAAGTATTCAGAGATATTTAATAAATCTTAATGCGACAAAAAATCAGGTGGCTCGTGAAAATAATTACAGCGGACAAGAAATACAAAAAGTACCTAAGCAGGAAAAGCTTTTCAGAAATATAGAAAGGCAGCAACAAATAAAAGAAAATCTTTATCTCCTATTACTACAGAAGAGAGAAGAGGCTGCAATTTCTATGGCTATCACCGGAGAGAAAGCAAGAGTGGTAGATTATGCATATGTTGATAAAAAGCCCATTGCGCCTAAAAAACTTATTGCTTTGCTTTTTTCATTCATTTTAGGTTTGCTTATCCCTTTTGGTATAATTTATTTGAAAGAACTCATAAATAATAAGATTATTAATAAACATGATCTGGAAAAATTAACAAGCACGCCGATCCTTTCAGAGATTCCAAGACTGTATAAAAAGGATGGAGAAATTATAACTAAAAATGATGTATCGCCTTTAGCGGAATCTTTCAGAATTTTAGTAACTAACCTTAATTTTATGCTTCCCAAAAATAACTTCGCTAAGAAAATTTTTGTTACTTCTACTGTAAAAGGTGAAGGTAAGACTTTTGTTTCTGTGAATCTGGCTTTGGCTTTTGCATCATCTGTAAGGAAAGTCCTTGTTATTGGATCTGATATTAGAAATCCTCAGTTGCAGAGATATAATCCTGAAATGAAAAATGTTAAAGGGCTTTCTGAATATCTCTATGAAGAAATTACGAACATTAATGAAATTATCCATCCAAGTGGCTTTCACCCTAACTGTGATTTTATTTATTCAGGTGTTATACCTCCTAATCCAACAGATCTTTTACAGAATGGTAGATATCAGGAATTATTGGAATCCTTAAAGGATACTTACCAGTATATAATTCTTGATACCGCACCATTAATGCTGGTAACGGATTCTTTCTTAATTTCAGAGGTGGCAGATGCAACAGTTTATGTTACAAGATCAGAAATAACAGAAAAAGGATTTATTGATTTTGCTAATAAAAACATTGAATCTCAAAAAATCAATAATGTAGGCTATGTTCTGAATGATGTCCATAGAACCAATTTTGGATATGGGAATAAATATGGTTACGGTTACCACGCAGATGACCAAGGTTTTTTTGATAAAATAAAAAAATGGCTTTATTTATAGTGATTTACAAACGTGTGTCATTTTCTTCCAATAGTGGATGATAGCATAAAACACTGTGATGAAAAATAAAAAAACTATAATAAATGTTTTAACTTCTGGAGGACAAGTTGCACTTATAGGACTGATCTATTATTTCTTATATAGATTTTTATTGGATCAACTTGGTGTTAAGCTATTAGGAGTTTGGTCTGTTGTAATGTCAACATCATCTGTCGCCAATATTGCTGATTTGGGTATTGCAACATCTATGGTCCGTTTTGTAAGCCTTTATGAACATAAGAATAATTTAAAAAGAATTCCCAAGCTTATTTTCACGGGAGTTATACTTAATATTTTTATTTTCATCCCTATCTGTATTATCATCTGGCCAATAGCATATTACTTATTAGGCAATATTATTGAAGACGATTATATAAGTCTGGCCAGGCAGTTATTGCCTTTTTCCTTAATTTGTGTATTACTAAACTCATTATCAGGGGTTTATGGGTCTATATTAGATGGCTTCAGAAAGAATTATGTAAGAAATTCCATTTTCTCTTTTTCATCCATTGTATTTCTTTTTATTACAATATGGAGTGTTAAGCGTTATGGACTTATAGGGGTTGTCTGGTCTCAGGTTTTTCAGTCATTCCTATCATTGATTTTGTGCATAATATTTTCTATAAGAATAATAAAATTTAATCCTTTCAAATGGAACTGGAGCAGGATCATTTTTAAAGAGATTTTTAAGTATGGAATCAAATTTCAACTCACATCTATTACGGGTATATTGAATGAGCCAGTAACAAAAATGTTGCTATCCAAATTTGGTGGCTTAGCTTTTACAGGCTATTATGAGATGGCTAACAAACTGGTAATGCAAATTCGTGGAGTGATTGTAAGTTCAAACCAAAGCCTTATGCCTTTAATGGTTAAAGAAAGTGTATCATCATCCGAAGTTAGATCAAAATACTCTATTCTTAGCATTAGTTTTGCAGGAGTATTTATCACATCATTAATCTCACTCTCCTTAATTAATATTTTAAGCCCTTTCATTTCGAGTATTTGGATAGGTCATAATGAACCTATATTTATCAATGTTCTATTAATAGTTTCAGGCTGTATGTTTATCAACCTACTGTCTGCACCTATTTATTTTACACTTTTATCTCTGGATAAATTGCTTCCAATAATCATTTCACAATCTTTGATGGCCTTCACGAATCTTACTTTGGGCTATTTTCTGGGCAGTTATTTTAATGGTTATGGAATTGTATTTACTTGGATGATTGTTGTACTCATAGGTTCGTGGTATCTTATCCGATCCGTAGATTTTACCAATACTTTTGGTTTAATACTTAATTTCAGGTTTATCACATTTTTATTATTGATTATTAATGGCATCACAATATCCTTAGTAAGATATTATTCTGGGCAAATGTTGATTATTCTGATTATCAATCTTATACTCACAGCTTCAATTTTTATATTCCTATTTATTAATAGAAAAAAACTCTTAAATTCTTTAAATTATGATATTAGAAAAACTAATTAATAAAATTCGAAGGATTCAGAATTTTCTATTTTCCGAGATTATAAAATATTGTTTTAAGTCAGCCGGAAAGAATTTTTTTGTTGAGTACCCTATAAGAATAACCGGAGGGAATAATATAGTGATAGGTAACAATTTTACTTCTTTTGGCAGACTTCGGATCGAAACTTTTGAATCACATAATGGATTTAAATTTACACCTCAACTCAGCATTGGTAATAATGTTTCTATGAATTATGATTGCCATATAGGATGTATTAATAAAATAGTTATTGGAAATAATGTACTGATTGCTAGCCGCGTTACGGTTTTGGATCATTTTCACGGAGAGATAAGTTCGTCCGAACTTAAAATACCACCTTCTGAAAGAAAAATTGTTTCAAAAGGACCAATTGTCATAGGAAATAATGTTTGGATAGGAGAGGGAGTTGCTATAATGCCAGACGTAACAATTGGTGAAAACTCAATCATAGGAGCAAATGCTGTAGTTACTAAAAGCTTTCCTGCCAACTCGATTATAGGCGGAATTCCCGCTAAATTATTGAAACAGCTATAGAAAATTACAAATAAGAATTTTTATAATGAATGCTATTTTTACAATCTGTGCAAAAAACTATCTTGCTCAAGCGCTTACTCTCAGAGATTCTGTTATAAAACATAATCTGGGCATTGATATGTACATTTTTCTTGCAGATGAAAAAACACCAGACATTGCAGATAGTGATTTAGTAACACTAGATGAGAAATGGATACCAAATTGGAAAGATATGGCATTTAAATATAATGTGATAGAGTTTTCCACATCCATCAAGCCATTTTGTTTTAGTAAACTTTTCGATGAAGGTTATGAAAAGGTTATTTATCTGGATCCGGATATTTTTGTGACAGATAACCTCAAGGAAATTTTTGATTCATTAAATGAATATTCTATGGTTATAACTCCACATTACAATCATATTGAAACTAATTATACTGGAGCTGTTACAGAAGAAGAGCTCTTATTTGTAGGTATCTATAATTTAGGATTTGCAGCTATCACAAACAATAATATAGGAAAACAGATTGTAGAATGGTGGAAAGATAGATTATTTGACAAATGCTATGCAGACAAAGATGATGCTATGCATGTGGATCAAAGATGGATTGATTTCTTACCCGGTTTTTTTCCGAATGATATATTAATATCTCATCATCCGGGAATTAACATAGCTATTTGGAATCTTCACGAAAGAGAACTGAAGATCCAGAATGATAAGTATGTGATAGAAGATTTGAGAACTAAGAAGGTATTTCCTCTTTTGTTTTTTCATTTTTCTGGTTTTGATCCATATAATAAAACAGTTATTAACAGAAGACATCCTAGATTTAATATAGATGTTTTTCCATCTTTTATCCCAATTATTAATGCTTATTCGGATCTGGTATATCAGCATAAGTATGATTTTTTTTCAAAGCTTAAATATTCTTTTAATAAATTTAAAAACGGAGAAGTAATAATACCACTCCATAGACGATTATATAGACTTTATTCAGAAAATATGTCAGAATCTTCAGATCCATTTGATGATATGAATAGTTTTTTCAAGCTTTTAAAATCAAAAAAATTAATTTTGGTAGATGCAGCTGCAGATTTTAATTTGGGAATTAAAAAAGATAAGAATACAGATGTTTCCAAAATTGATAAGCTTTTTAACGTCTTGATAAAATTGTTTATTTTTATATTTGGAATAAAGAGATATTTCTTTTTAATTAAATATCTCCGCATGAAAACAAGATTAGAAAACCAATATTTCTTGATAGAAAAATAAATTGTTAATGTAATTCTAAATGATGAGAATAGGTTTCGACGCTTTCCCTATACAAATAAAACCAAGTGGTATAGGAAAATATGTGCTTAATGTAATTGATGAAATAGTAAAAGAAGTTCCGGCAATATATTTTGCCTATTCAAATAATAAAATTGGTCTGCCAGAAGCATTAAGACATAAAGTTCAAAAAAGAGAGTATAGCACAGGTTTTAACGGCAGATTACCAGGCAAGGTTTGGCTTAAACTTTTTGCAGGAGCTTATATAAAGAAGGATAATTTAGATTACTATATATCCACTACTGGATTTTTTCCAAAATTACCCAAAACAGTAAAGAAAATAGCAATAGTACATGATCTAAATGCTAAATTGGTACCGGAAACTATGGGTAGAATGCATTATCTTACTCATCTTCTTTTTTTTAAGAAGGATATTAAAAGTGCTGATTTTATAATCACTAATAGTGAAGGAACAGCTGAAAAACTTTTTTTTTATTATAAAAGAAAAACTGATGAGATTATAAATCCTCCGGTATCATCAGATTATTGTTTGAAATCTGATGATGATATATTACATGTGCGTGAAAAATATAACATAAAAACTGACTATATTCTTTTTGTAGGAAATCTTGAACCAAGAAAGAATCTCGTTTTTGTATTAAAAAATTTCACAGAATTACTGGAACAAAAAAAGATTAGCAATGTAAAACTACTAATTGTTGGTCTGAAAGGTTGGAATGATGGCGAAATTCAATCACTTATTGAAAAATGCAATGATAACGTAGAAACTCTTGGCTATGTGGATGAGTTGGATCTACCATACATCTACGCTGGTGCAAAATTGTTTGTTTTCCCTTCTTTATACGAGGGGTTCGGAATCCCAGTAAGAGAAGCTCTTCTTTGTGGAACACCGGTAATAACAACAGATATTTCAGAACTTAGAGAAGCTGGCAGAATTGCTGCAAATGTAGATATGGTTACCTATATTAGTGTTGATGATGCTGAGAATTTCAGAGAAAATATATTAAAATATATTAATAATCAAGTTTTTACTGAAGCTAGTAAAAATCCTAAAATATTAATGCCAACATTGATTGGTTACATTAAACGAAATATAAATTAAGAACTGACTTTATTAAGTTTGTAAATCGTATTTCTTTAAAATTCAAAAAATGAATTCTACCCTTTTACAAAGTGAAAATATAATAGAAAAAATTCCAATATATAGCTGCAATAGTATTTATCTTCTTATGTTGCGCTTTTATTTTATTTTCTTTCCCATGTATCCATTAATTTCAAAATTTTTGGGTACATCTTTATGGAAAGATGGTTTATATATTTTTTTTATATTAATTGGATTTAATGCCCTTATAAAAAACAAATTTTTTATCATCTATTTTGGACTTTTATTTTTAGTTATTGTATTTCAGTTGTCACAAGGATATAATTATATGGAATTCCTGACTTGGTTTTTAATGGGGCCGCCAATATATCTTTATTTTCGCTACATTTCGATAGAAAAATTTAAAAACGACCTTAGAATACTTATGTTTATTATGATCTTAGGGGTTTTATTTGTTTTTCTTTATGAAATTCCTCACAGAGATTCAATGTTTTTTGATCTTGGATCTGATGAAAAAACAACAGGAGGTTTTTTCATTAGAGATGACTCCGTTAGAGCGCGTTTTGGATTTGTAAGCCCTATGGCTTTTAGTCAATACTCTTGGTTTATTGCAGTTATGATATTGATTAACCAAAATTTTAATAAAATTGTAAGAATAGTCTTTCCCGCTATAATGCTGATTTCAATCTTTTACTGTAATACTAGAGCTGGTGTTTTCTTGACGGTTCTTACCGCTGGTGTATTTGTTTATACAAAATTTAATTTGCATAAAGTAAAGTTATATAACTTATTATTAGTTATCGCAATAGCAAGTGCTGTTATCTTTAAAAATTTTATCTCTGGACAAGCAGCAAATCATAATAATGAAACATTGTCTGATGAGCTGAGAATGTTATTGTTATTGGATGGCATTACTAAAGCCAGTGAACATTTTATTTTGGGAGTTTCTGGGGAGTTTTTTTCTCCGAGAGCAGAAGATTGGTACGATTTTGAAAATTCTTGGCTTTCTCTTATTGTTTGCTTCGGAATTTTAGGAATAGGCATCATCGTTTTATTACTTAAAAATATAATTTTTAACACCAATAATAATTTTTTTGTGTTTTTAATGATTCCTTGGCTTGGCTATTCATCTATTTTTCCAATTCTGCAAGAGCCAACTGCTGTTTTTATTACTTGGGTAATTATTGTAGCATCCCTTAATACGGAAAAATGGATAGTACTAAATGCTTTAGATCAATTCCAAAAAAAATAGCATGAAAATAGTAGTAAATGCAAGATTCTTGACTCAAAATATAACTGGTGTACAACGATTTGCAATCGAACTGACAAAAAGATTGAAAAAACAAACAAAATTTGAGATAGAATTCGTTGCCCCCAATAATATAATTCATACAGATCTAGCTAAAGAATTAGGAGTAAAAACAATAGGAGTATTGAGGGGACATCTCTGGGAACAGATTGATCTTCCTGTTTATTTGAAAAAAAATAAAAAGCCACTTCTGCTTAGCTTGTGTAGCACGGCGCCCTGTTTTTATAGGAATCAGATTGTCACGCATCACGATATCACATATATTCGGTGTCCGGAAAGCTTCTCCAGCAAGTTTAAACTACTATATAAAATGCTGGTGCCATTTATTTTAAAAAATTCAAATAAAATTATTACAGTAAGCGAATTTTCAAAAGGCGAAATTTCCAATTATTTCAAAATTCCACAAGAAAAATTTATTGTTGTTTACAATGGTGTTGACACTTCAAAATTTCATGTGTCGAAAAATACTGATTCTGACCCTCCAAAATATATTCTTGCTGTATCTTCTCAGAATTATCATAAAAATTTCCAAGGACTAATCCAAGCGTTTAAAGAAGTAAAAGATGAATTAAAAGATGTAAATCTTCATATCATAGGAGGCTCAAACATTCAGTCATTCAATAGTATAGATTTTAATATTGAAGATCTGAAAAAAGAAAAGAGAATACTTTTTTTAGGCAGGGTAAATGATGATGAACTAATTAAAGCCTACCAACAAGCGTCACTTTTTATATTTCCTTCTTTTTATGAAGGTTTTGGAATACCTCCTATAGAAGCACAAGCCTGTGGTTGTCCTG
>JAEXJU010000014.1 GCA_023448955.1 Bacteroidota bacterium | reverse complement strand
TTTCTATGCCTTCCACCAGCTTTCCTGTTTCCGGATCTACTGGGATCTGACCCGAGATGTACAATGTTCCGTTTACAAGGCAAGCCTGTGAATAAGGACCTATAGCAGCAGGTGCATTTGGTGTGTGGATGATCTTCTTCATGTTCAATAATTAATTTTTACAAAACTATATAAATTAGTCGGAAGTAAGAAGCAAGCAGTCATAAGATTCTTTTTTTGTCGATGAAAAAAGTCTAATAATACTGATTACCTAACTTTTAACATTGACTACAGGTTTTAAAAAGTACTGTTAGGCTGCGTAAAACTTCTTTCTTTATACTTCACGGCATCTTTCAGAATGTTGGCCTTGATACCGATAAAGAAATCATATACTTTATACTGTCCGAACGGTACCCAGTTGAAGGTGATGGTGAAACTTCTCTGGTCTCTGGAGAAGCCTAACCTGGTATATGCCAAAGTTTTATTGACGATATCATAATTGGTGCTTCCGTTGATATTCCAGTATGGCGTGAGCTTGATGCTTCCGTCCAGCCCTACGGTTGCAACCTTTGTCCCAAGTCTGGAAAGTCCCCTTGTGTAAGCATAGTTGGCATTGACGTTCAGGGTCCAGGTCGGGATATAATGGGCGTAATTATCATCATCAAAATAATAATTCTCATTCCTGATCTCCCCTTTCTTCTTATATTTTTTTGATAAGTCTTCTTTTTTCCCGAATATGGCATCACTCATCGGATAAGAAAGCTGTAGATTGAAACCTTGCAGGCTGAAGTGCCCGAAGTTCTCTGTTCTGATCCCTGTATCGCTGCCATCGGCAAACACAATCTGATAAGGCTCGATTGTGAGGCTGGAATTGACATTCAGTTTATTATCAAAGAAAGAAGATTGTGCATTGACGCTGAACACAGACCATTTATATTTTTCCGCAGCAAAGTTATAACCTCCGGAAACATTCAGGTTTTCAAAGATCTTCACCTTCTTCACACCGGTAGAATCGCTTTTGGATTTTACCTTCATCTCTATATTATTGGCAATATTGAATCCTAGGCTTTGTGTAAGACCTGTGGAAGGTGCGCCATAAATTCCGCCTTCAAAAATAGAGTATGGTGTGATCTCGCCCCTTGCATTAGCATAATCTCTGTAATATCCCCAGTTTCTGGCACCGAAATCCGGTGAATAAGTAAAGCTGAAACTTGGCGTCATCATATGTCTGATAGCGACAATAGGTGATTTCTTTCCAAAATTCTTCTGTCCGTACAAAACAGTCTGCAAACTCGCACTTGTAGAGAATGTGGAATAGGCAGCGATACCGTTATTATAAACATTATCAATTTTATTGGTAACAGGATTAAAGCTTTTTTCAAGTGTTTTGGTAGTCAGCACATTATCTGCATTGGCACTCAGTGAGAACGTAAAATACTTGGCCAATGTTGTATTGGTGGAAAGCGAAATGTTATTTTTAGCTCCCGTTTTCAAATCCTGCCACATCTGTTTTTTGAAAAGCTGATCTTCTGTGGTTGTAACATAATTACTGAGCGCAAATCCGGTATTGACGTTGATATTTTCCAGCAATCCTGTTCTGACACCTGTCTTTGGTTTAAAAAGATAAAACTGATTGACAGCAACAGTCATATCAGGCAAACGGATATCCGTGAGACCGGTCGCAAAATTCTGGTTGTAGCCCGCACTAGCACTGATGGTGATAGGCAGATTCAGAAATCTCTTTGTGACATTGATCCTTGAAGTCTGAGTGGTGTTGAGAACGTTTCCGTTGAAAATATAATTATTGTTAACTGTATTATTGTAAAACTTACTGCTTACAATATCTACACTGGCATTAAAGGTAAAATAAGGATTAGCTTTGGAATCCTGAGAATGGCGCCAAGCAATACGGAAAGTCTTGGTTCTGGAATAATCATCCAGGCCTTTAATCCCTCGCACTGTATAGCCATAATCTGCCGCAAAGTTTCCGGAATATCTGTATTTTTTGAGATAGTTTAGTTCCGGTTTCAGGTTCCAGCTTCCTTTGGTGTAAAAATCCGAGAGAATTTTAAGATCAAAATGATCTCCAATCGGCTGATAGTAACCTAAGCCGTTAAGAAAAAAACCAACATCCTGACGCTCTCCAAAACTCGGGATTAAAATCCCTGCGGATCTTTTATCCGAAAATGGAAGAATCGCAAAAGGCATCACAAGTGGCGTCGGAACCTGTTCTATATAAAGCTGAATAGGCCCTGTAACCAGCTGAGAACTATTCTTACCTTTAATCAGCTTAATATTTGGTGCAGACATATGATAATCCGGCAGTGTATCTTTCTTCTTGATAAAATACTCGTCCGTAGTATAAATAGCCTTTCTCATAAAGAACACGGAATCATTATACTTCTTGGTTTTCTCTGCCACAATCACCCCTTCACTCTCCTCTGTTCTCGCATTGAAAGCAATTGCCTGCTTGGTTTTATAATTGTAGATTACCTCATTATATTCGTATTGTTTCCCGCCTTGTGTCGCAATAGCCGGCTTTATGATTTTGCCCTTATCATCCTGCTCACCTCTTGCATAGATCTTTCCCGTTTCCCAATCTATTCGGATATAATCCGCATCAATCTGCATATCCTGATAGATAATCTGAGCCTTTTTATTAAGGGAAGTTTGTTTGTTAGATATGGATGAGCTGCTTCTGTACTCAGCTTTGGTTTTAACCACATCTTCCAGTTCTTCTTTTGGAAGAATGGTATCTTTCTTCGCAGTTACAGTATCTTTACGTAAACTGACGGAATCTCTAATATCACTTTTCTTATCAATATTTTGAGGCACAGTTTGTGATAAAATATTGTTAAAAATTAGGATATTTAAAATTAGTAATATATTTTTGAAAATACTTCGAGCCAATGCAGTCATTCTGAAATTGGGTTCAAAATTAATTAAATTTTAAAGATTAAAATGATCAGGCCTACACTTTATAAGAAATTTTTTTTTCTCTTGATATTTTTTGTTGGTATTAGCAGCTTATATTCCCAGAAAAAATTCACAATTGTTCTGGATGCAGGACACGGTGGAAGTGACATTGGAGCCAACAGAAACTACAGTGACATCGGAACTGTAATGGAAAAAAATGTAACACTCGGCATTGTTCTGAAACTTGGAAGAATGCTGGAAAAGAACAAAGATTACAAAGTGATCTACACCAGAAAGATTGATGAATATCCTTCACTAACTTACAGAACAGATCTGGCCAACAGGAGTAAAGCAGACCTGTTCATTTCAGTTCACGTTAATTCTTCGCCCAGCAGAAGCGCAACAGCACAAGGCACTGAAACCTTTGTACAGGGACCAAATCAAAACAAGACCAATCTGGATGTAGCAAAAGCTGAAAACGATGTTATTTTCCTGGATGAAAAGGACAAAGAGAATTTTGCATCCTACAATCCAAGCTCGCCAGAATCTCTCATTGCGCTTAAAATACAACAAAGCAAATACCTGCAGGCAAGCCTCATAATTGGTGGTCTTGTGGAAGAGAATTTTGTCAAAAAAGATAAAAGATTATCGCGTGGTGTAAAACAGGAAAACCTGCACGTTCTCAGAATGAATGCAATGCCTTCCATTCTTATAGAAACCGGATTCGTTAATAATTATGATGATGCACATTACATATCCACCGAAGAAGGACAGCAATCTATAGCAGAAAGTATTTACAACGCCATTACAAGTTATAAAAAACTGGTTGACAGAAATGTAAAAGAACCTGAACCTGAAAAACCGGCTGAGCAACCTCTTAAAAATGATTTCAGAATATTACTGATGAGCACGCCGACGAGATATACTGAAAACGATCCTGCCCTGAAAGGCCTGAAATATATCCTTCCTATCAAAGAAAACGGAAATTACAAGTATTATTACGGAACTACCAATTACGCATCCGTGAGAGATAACAATCTCAAAACCGCTAAAGATTCCGGATTCAGAAATGCAATGTCCATAAGTTTTGTTCCCAATCAGTCTTTAGCGAGTGGTTATTACACCATCGAAGTTTATGCAGGAAGAGATAAATTAGATTCGAAATCATATATTATGAAAACGCTTCCAGATATGGAAAGAAACAAAGAAAGTGGTGTTTTTTATTACACATACGGAAAATACAAAACTTTGGAGGATGCAGTTAAGGCACAAAAAGAGCTTGAAAACAAAGACATTACAAATACAGTGATAGAAAAAAGAATAAAATAGCTTCAGAAATTTGCAAGAATACAAGAAAGTCTATATTTTTGCACTCCGAAATCACAAACGGCCTATTCGTCTAGTGGTTAGGACTCAAGATTTTCATTCTTGCAACAGGGGTTCGATTCCCCTATAGGCTACAAAAAAATAAATTTTAAAAAATTATTAAAAAAGTTTTGCAAATTAAAAATTAACTTTTATCTTTGCACCCACATTTGAACGTTATGGCAAATCATAAATCAGCACTTAAGAGAATCAGACAGAACGAAGTTAGAAGACTTCGTAACAGATACTACCACAAGACTGCAAGAACAGCTGTGAAAGTATTAAGAAATGAAGCGGATAAAGCAGCTGCATCTGAGCAATTACCAAAAGTAATTTCTTTATTAGATAAATTAGCTAAGAAAAACATTATTCACAAGAATAAAGCAGCTAACTTAAAAAGCAAATTAACTAAGCACGTAAACAGCTTAGCTTAATATAAATCCTGGCCCGTTCGTCTATCGGTTAGGACCTCAGATTTTCATTCTGGTAAGAGGGGTTCGATTCCCCTACGGGCTACTTAAAAACCTTCAGATTTTTCTGAAGGTTTTTTATTTTTGTTATATTTGATGATTATTTGACTGCTATGAAAATCTTAATTATTAACGGACCTAATCTTAATTTGCTAGGAACTCGTGAACCCGAAATATACGGATCCGTTTCTATGGAAGATTATCTTCTGGAATTAAGCCCAGAGTTTCCTAACGATGAAATCCTTTACTACCAATCCAATATTGAAGGCGAATTGATCAACCGTTTGCAAAACGATGATTTCGACGCTGTGGTGATTAATCCCGGTGCTTATACGCATTATTCCTATGCAATTGCAGATTGCTTGAAAAATATTCAAAAACCTAAAATTGAGATCCACATCAGTAACATCTACAAGCGCGAAGAATTTCGTAAAAAGTCCGTGACTGCGGAAAGCTGTGACGCAGTTATCTCTGGTTTCGGAATGAAGGGTTATAAACTTGCATTACAAAGTTTACTGTAAAAAAAAGAATCTCAGATGAGATTCTTTCTTATTCTACTTTTACAAAGAATTTTCCTGTTGGCGTTCCACTGGCCATATTGCTTTTAGATAATATCAGCCAGTATTCACCTTTTTGCTTGGTTTCATATTCAATGGTTTGTCCAAATGGTCCGTCAAACGTATTGTCCGGCAATCTGATCTGATTGAATCGCAAATTCATTGGTTGATCGGTTCTCAGACGACCTGTGATTTTTGGCTGATTAAGGTTTTCCAACTTCAGAATTAATTGTTCGTCCGGATTTTTGATCTCCAGATTTAATCTTATCGGCATCTTTGATGCATCTACTGTGACTATATTCTGATTGGATTCTTTCTCTGTTTTCAGTATTACAGACAATGTATCAACCGGCTTTTCTATAGTAGTAACGGTATCTACTTTTGTGTCTTGTACCTTTGGGTCTTTTTTACAGGCTATTAAAAACACTGGTATCAGTGTAAGATATTTCAGGGATTTTTTTGGAACGGCGAATTGCAGCAGCCCGACTTGAGCGGAGCTCTTTTTCTTTTTTGCAAAAAAAGAAAAAAGCGGGAGCGGAAGGCGGATCAAGCTGCCCAAATTATTATTTTCTGACGGTAATAGATTCATAGTATAAAATTTTTGATAGGAAGTTTTCTTTCTTGTAAGATTCTATTCTTTCCTGAAGTTGTTTCTTCATCTGGTCATCTCCAGTTTTTTCTGCGAAGTCCAGCAGTAACTTTTCATTGTAATTTATAGAAATCTGATGATAATGTGCTGCAAAATCTTTTCGTGCGATGTTATTGGATGTGATAATGCCACCCCAGTTCACGTAACTGCAAACCAAAATCAAGCCATAACACGCCCAAAACATATTGTTAAAAAGAAAGGCATTGGTTTTCTTTCTCTCAATTTTGATGAAGGTGAAAATCAATCCAATCAAAGCCATCAGAAGGAAAGCATACACGCCAAGACGCTTGTATGTGAGTCCATAATTAACTATATATTCCGAGTTTTTGAGCGATGCGGAAATCAATAAAACGGCATTTAGAATAATCCAGATTTTGGCCGATGTTTTAAGATTTCTGGCTTTTTTATCAAAATTAAATCCTCCTTTGAAATAGAACATAATCACAAGAATTGCCATCGCGATAGACATTATCACCACATTCACACGTTCGTGTGTTTCTGCGCTTAAACTGTCTGCAGAAGCAGAAACCTGATAAAACTGCTCATAGTTGTAGGTGATGATGAAGATTACCAATATAATGTTGAGCGCAGAAAAGGAAATCAAACCGCTGAGTCTTTCAGAATCTACATCCAGAAAAGAGAAAGTTGGTTTTTGAAGATCGATAAGACCAGGGAAATCATTGGCTAAACGTCGGTTTTGTTTGTAGATGAATCTTTCTACTCCAAAATTCCAAAAGATGAAGCCGATGTAAAACCCAATAACAGCCAAGAGAAAAACTTGGAAAAAACTAAAGTCGAGTTTTATATTGCTAAAAAACTGATCAAAATGTGAGCTTGCGGCTGAGTAAATGCACAGAAACAAGGTGATGAAAATGCCCGGAATCATAAAAAATGTAATGAATCTTTTGCCAAAACTGCTGCTGTTGCTAGATTTCTGATACCACTGTTCCAGATTGAAAACCCGTCCCAAAAATGTGAAAAGATTGAGTAACAAAATCTCAATATAAAGAAATGGTTTTAGTTTTGGAAAAGTACCTTGAAACCTCAGCAAAAACAAGGAAGTAAAAACGGCGATAAAAGAAATGCCGTCTCCAAACCAAGCGAAAGCGAATGAGGAAAAGATAGTACAAACGAAAAGTGTGAGAAATTTCCTGGTTCTGATTTCGGGTTTGGTTTGTGTGAAGGTCAAAATGGCGAGGAAAATACCGAATATTCCAAGATTGAGCGCGATGTATTCTTTGTAAAACAAAATGATAACCGCAAAAACTGTAACGAAGATGAGATGTTGTTTTTTCATAATTTATGATGAATTTTTTATTTTTTGAAACACAAGGGTCACAACTTTTTTTCACGAAGTCCACTGTATTTTAATTCATTTTTTTAATACTGCTTACTTCTAGATTTAGCTACAAAAACTACTTTTACTACCTGTGGAAAAAAAACTGTGTTCTTTGTGTTTAAAATTTATACCGATTTTAGGGTAAACAATGTAATCTCTGGCCGGCAATTGAATCGAACTTGGTAAGAATGTCCCAATGCTCTGTTGATATAAAGCATTCTTCCATCTTCCAAATCAATCATTCCTGAGGTGTATTTTCTATTATTTACGGGCAAAATCAATGGTGGCAAAAATGGAGGTTTGCACTGTCCGCCATGTGTATGGCCAGACAAAATCCAACCTTGGTAACCATTCCAGACGTCCAGATCACAAACATCGGGATTATGACAAAGTACAAGATTGGCATTATTCGGATCTATGGTTTTTGTCAATTTCTCTGGCTGAAAATGCGTTCCCCATAATTCCTCGAAACCAAAAATATGGAGTCCAGACAAATTGACTTTTTGATCTCTCAAAACCAAAATGCCCGAGTTGGATAAAATATTCGAGACCTCATCTGCAACATATTCTTCTTTCCATTCTGCGCCATAATCGTGATTGCCAAGAATAGCGACAGTTCCCAAAGTTCCTAAAACAGCATTTTTCATCACTGTTTTTAGTTGCAAAAATTGTTCGGGATTATTTTCCCAGCAGACAAAATCGCCAGTATAAACCACAAAATCTGGTTTGTAGGCTTTAGCTTTTTCGAACGACTCAATTAAATAATTATAATCGAAACGGTTACCAACGTGCAAATCCGAAATCTGCATCAGGACTTTATTATGAAGGTTGGAAGGGAGATTTTTAATTGGTAAATCTTGTTTTACAAACTCCAACATAAATGGCTCTATCTGCCAACTATAAAAAAGCGACAAGCCTGCAGTGGCGAGTAATGATTTTTTCATGAATGATTTTCTGGTCATAAGATGAAGCAATTTGAATTCAAAATATCAGGTTAAAAATTTTTATAAACTTGTTCCGATTATTATGCAAAAAATTGCCAATGGAATATTAAATCCAATTATTAAAATGGAATGAAAACATTCAATCCTAATATCTCTGTACAATAATGCCGTTATAAAAAGAAATATTACAATAAGAGTATTGATTATAAATGCGCTAACTAAAAAGAAATAACCGAAAATGATAAAAAACCAGCTTTGAAAAATAAAATATAGTGTCAATATCATTACTCCAAAACATAATGTTGTTGTGAAAACCCTTTTAGAAAAAAGTAAATAATTAAAATTTACCATATTATAAAGTTCTTTGAATTACAAAGTTTAAATTTAAAAAAAATCGGGTTTTATCTGCCCAATAATTTTTCTAATTGATTGATATGTGCAGTAAAAGCATCTCTCCCCTTTTGTGTTACTCGGTAAGATGTTTTTGGTTTTTTTCCCACAAATTCTTTTTTGATTTCTATATATTCTGCTTTTTCCAAAGCCGAGCTGTGGCTGGCAAGATTTCCGTCGGTTGCGCTTAGCAGGTTTTTCATTTCGGTAAAATCAACCCAATCGTTCACCAAAAGAACGGACATAATGCCCAATCTTACACGGCTTTCGAATTCTTTGTTGAGTTGATTGATGTTTAGCATTAGTTAGTTCGTTCGTTACTTAGTTCGTTCGTTAGTTAGTTAAGTTTTTATTGTGGTAATTTTTTATTGATTTTGAATATCCTTTAATAAGTTTGCTGATTTCTTCTGCGTTCTGTGTTAATTTTTCAAAATCTAGTAATGATATGTATCCAAGGTCTTTTGCTAATATTATATAATACTTTACTTCTTCTAATGATCCTTCTGAATGAGATAGAAAATTGATTCTATTAGCTAGTGTCTTTTTAGAAAATCCCTCGGCTATATTTGCTGGAATAGAGACTGTTGCTCTTCTCATCTGATTTGTTAAGGCATAAATCTCTTCTTTAGGGAATATCTTTGTAATAGAATAAATTTCTAAAACAAACTGATGTGATTTTTGCCAAACCAACAAATCACGAAAAGATAAAATAGTACTCATATAAAAAAAATAAATGAAAAATAAAAGACTTACATTCAGTAGTGTTTATTTCTAAAAATATATAAATAATTTTTTTAAAGTAATGATAACTAATTAACCAACCAACTAGTCAACTAACTAATCATACTTCCTATACATCAAAGTCCCGTAAAATATATGCAAAAACCCAAATCCTATAGCCCAAAATATTAATCCCCAACCAAGCCAAAACAAGGCAATAATTCCTAAAATCACATCACAAATGCCAAGATATTTGACATCACTCAATGTGTATCTTTCTGCATTGATCAAGGCTAATCCGTAGAAAATAAGCATAGACGGCGCAATGAGCGGAAAATAATGATGATACCAAAGTGCCAAACAAAAAAAACCGCCTGCTAATAATGGAATTGCGAAATTAAACAACAGTCTTTTGGTTATAGAATCCCAAACCTTCACGCCTTTCTTTTTACTTTTCCTGGCTGTAAAAATGTAACCGCTGGAAACGGCTAAAACCAAAATAACCACGGCTACAAAAAATAATTCCCTAGCCAAAGCTGGTGTGTAGCTATTTCTTTCGCCATCAAAATAATCTATTCCTTCTCTTTGGAAAACAAAATAAACATAAACCGAACCCAGCAAAGCCACAATGCCTGCAACAACGCCAGACAAACCACTCAAGGAAATAAATCTCGAACTGCGTTCCATCATTTGGCGGATGTGCGCCAACTCGTCTTGGTAATGTTTTGATTCCATAAAAAGAACTTTGAATTACAAAGTTATAATTTATTTTAAAACTTCAAAATGTTTTTTGAAGTTTTTATAATTAATTCATTTTTGGCTAGTTTTATAAAACTTTTGAATGACTATCCGGAACGAAAGGCGGGCAAACTATAAAAAATTATAATAATTTTAATTCAGTAACTTTTTTCCCAATTTTATATACCGTTCCTTTGAAACCTGCAACAACCTCATCTTTTTGATTTTTGATGATAATGTCATAAACAGCAGTCTTTCTAGTGTCTGCAAAAAGAATACTCTCTGCAGTCAATACGTCACCATTTCTGGCCGCTTTTGTGAAATTGATGTAACAATTGAGCGCAACCGCAGCTTCTCCGGAATTATTACTGGAAAAGGCCAATGCAGAATCCGCAAAAGCAAAAGTTACACCACCATGAACTGTCCCTAAACCATTAATCATTTCTGGTTTAACAGGCATTTTTATAAGGCAATAATGGTCCTTTATTTCAATCAGTTCTATTCCGAGCCATTGAGAAAACAAATCTTTCTCAAGCATATATTCTGCAATTTTTCTTGCATTCATTTTGTTATAAATGATAGTTGATGATTGATAAATGATGGGTGACACAAAAGAACTCCAAAGCGCTCCAACTCTCCCACTCCCACTCCAAAACCTATTTTCCTTTATAATTTGGAAGTCGTTTTTCTATAAAAGCTGCAACGCCTTCTTTAAAATCTTCGGTTTCTGCTGCGTCCTGCTGAATAATAGATTCATAGTCCAATTGTTCATTCAGGGTAAAATTATATGATTTATTAAAAGCTTTTTTTGTGAGATAAAGCGCCGTTGTTGCGGCGTGAGAAAGCTGAATAAGAACTTCCATAGATTTTTCTACAAAGTCAGAATCCGCAAAAACATCCGCTACCAATCCTATTTTTTTAGCCTCGGTTGCAGGTACTTTTTTTCCGGTGAAAGACAAATAGCTTGCAAGTTGCCTTCCCACTAATTTTGGTAAATAGTAAGTTCCGGCAGTATCCGGAATCAAACCGATATTTGCAAAAGCAAAAGAGAAATAAGCACTTTCTGTAGCCAAAGTAAAATCACAAATCGAAGCCAGCATTGCACCAGCTCCGACAGCGGGACCATTGACCAATGCTATGACTGGTTTTTTACATTTCACAATTTCTAAAACCAACGGATTATAATATTCTATTACAAATCTCTGGATGGTTCTGTCATCTTCATCAAAACCCAATGCTTCTTTCAGATTCTGCCCGGCGCAAAAAGCTTTTCCTTTACCGGCAATTGCAATGCATCTTACATTATCATCATCACTGAATCTGTGAATGGCATTTCTTAGTTCGCCTAACATTACCTGAGTAAGGCTGTTATAACTTTCCGGCTGATTCAGATAAATTAATTTTAATTTACCATCGAACTGAGAATCTATTTCAATTTGTGTGTACATAGTTTTACTTTTTAAATCTTAGCAATTTAATATATTTTGATGAAAGCGCAGAAAGAATTTCTATTCTTACAATAACAAAAGCCGGCTTTTGAAACCGGCTTCTGAATTTATAACTATCGAAATATTACTTGATGATCAATTTCTGTGTATAGTTAGCTTTTGGAGATGTCACTTTCAAAAGATAAATACCTTTTATCAGATTAACATTGAACTCATTAGTTGTTTCTCCAGTCAATCCGTTAAACCCGGAAGAATGAACCAGTTTTCCATTCATATCGTAGATAGTAACATTAGCATTACCGCCAAGATCTCTTGACTTAATGAAGAAGTTACCATTAGTAGGATTTGGATAAACTTTAATATCCTTAGAATTGAACGCACCTTCATTTACAGCTAACGCCTGAGAGTCTCTTATACAAAGCTCTAAGGACCAGCTTGTAATTTTACCTGCAAGGTTTCTTACGTTGTCTGAAGCAAAAAGATTCCAGGTTCCTTTTGTATCGTTTCCTTTAAAGATATTAAGAGCTTCGTCTGGCTTTACTGTTCCGGAGATTGGAGAGGCGCAAACATAAGCAGAACCATCATCACTAAAAGTTGCATTGATTCCTGAACTGTTACATTTTCTGTTCCATAACCAAGCTGTCTGTCCCATCGGCCCTTCGATACCAACTACGATCTGGCTTGTTCTAGGATGTTCTACAACAGGTTTCACCCGGATCTTTGTAATCACGCCGCTGTCGGTAACATTAATTGGAACTAATATCTGTGGTGAAGAAATCGGGCCGCTTGTAGATCCTGTTCCATCATTGATATCCACAGCAGGGCCTGTATAACTGTAAGTATTACAAACTTCTCCGTTTACGCTGTAATCTATCACAAAGCTGGAGCTCATCGCAAAATAAACATTATTAACAGCTTCAATCATTATATAAGCATTAGCTGTTGTAGAACCTGCAGGAATCGTAACGGTTTCATCTCCGTCATTTGCAGTATTTGCAGCAATAGTACTCCAGGTTTTCCCTCCGTCAGTTGATAGTTTGATGTTTACTGTTGCAGTATTTACAGGAGCAACATTGGTATTAGCAACATTCCATTTAACACTGTACGAATTACCTGATGTAAGTGCATCTCCGAACGCAGGTGCAGTAACTAAAAACGGACCAGCTGCAGCACTTACCGTAATTCTCATAGCATCTGTCTGTGTTTGCTGACCATTTGGCGAATTATCTCTCGCTGTTAATGTAAAATCAAGCGTTCTTCCAACACTGGAAAGCGCTTCCCATCTTGTAGCATTAACACCAGCCAAAACTTTTCCATATTCCGGAAAATATCTTACTGGTGAAGATTTTGGTGGGAACATTTTGAAATTAGGACCACCGGTTTTGGTAGGCGAAGCAAAAGAACCCGTGGTGAACTGAGCAGTTCCAGAAGCAGAATTATTTTGTTCCCAAACATAAGTCATAGCATCGTTTTCTGCATCTGTAACAGTACCTTTCAAAACAAATGGTGTAC
>JAEXJU010000360.1 GCA_023448955.1 Bacteroidota bacterium | reverse complement strand
GAACTTCACGATAGCTTAGATTGTAACGCAGGTAGTAACCAACAGCGACAATAATGACGTCTTTTTTGAATTGTTTGCCTTTAAAATGATTCATTACTCTGTCCTCTCTGTCTTTTTTCTCAATTTTACACTAAAATAGATTTTTTGGAAAACTTTGCAACAGAACCCATTATTTTAATATCCTGAAAAAAGAGCAAAACAGTTTTAAAATTTGAATTAGGGTAAATAAAAGATCTGTAAACAAAAAGAGTATTATCTGAGACATAAAACAAGAATATTTGATGGGATAGCCAAAGTAAAACCCAGTGATCAATTCATTAAGAAGAATGATCACTGGGTTTTTTATATACGCTTGATCAACGCTTGGTTAGTCCTTTGTCTCATTTCATGAAAATGGTCTGCATCTTGCTCGATGATATATTTTGTAAGGATGTCGACTAGGTACAGTTGACTGATAGTCGCACTGAATGAACCAGAATCAGAGGAAAATTCTTTCGAGGAAGCGATAAGAGAGAGATCTGCTGTTTGCGAAATAGCTGACTTTAGATAATTGGTAATACCAATTACAGTTGTTTTGTTTTGCTTTGATAACTGAACACACTGTAAAACGTCTTTCGTATTTCCTGAAGTACTGACAGCCAGAACAACATCCTCTTTTTTTGTCAAAGCAGCATCAATACTTTGTAGATGGCTATCTTGAACATATTCGACGGTCATACCCAGCCGCTTTAAACGATTACTGATATGCTGGGCAGTTATTCCAGAGGTGCCTACTGCAAAAATATAGATTTTTTTTGCTTGATAAAGTACTTGAGCAGCTTGACGAATAGTCTTTTCATCAATAAATCCTTTAGTTTCAGAAAGACTTTTTAAAATATGTCCATAGGTTATCTCTTTTGGTGTGTTATCTACTTGATTCTCTACTTTAGTTTGGATCGATTCAAAGCGAATCAACTCTTTTTTAAAATCTTGGAAGCCGACAAAACCAATTTTTCGTGTGAAACGAACGATGGTACTTTCGCCAACTTCAGCTAGTAAAGCTAATTCATTAATTGAAAGATTTACAACCTCATCTGAGTTGCTCAAAATATATTGTGCTACTTTTTGTTCTGATTTGCTTAAAGAAGGTAAGTAGCTGCTGATGATCGCTAAAATATCCATGATTTGCCTCTTTTCTAAGGATAGTGATTTGAAATGATGTACTACTATTATAGCTTGTTTTTATTGTTGAAAGTAGTTTTTTCTTAGAATGAGGACAGAGGAAAAGTGGAATAATCCACCAAAATAAAAAATATAATGTAAAACATTTACAAAAAGTAAAAAAAAGTGTAATATTGTGCCAGGGAGAAGATGAAAGAAAATATATAAAAATATGATCAATACAACAATTTATGGCATGCTAGATGATCATGATCATCTAAACAAGCAAAAATCAATGAAAGGAAGAAACATTTATGAATGAAAAAAATCTTGAAGCGCTTATGGGTTTGATCATGTACGGCGGTAACGCTAAAAGCGATGCCATGGAAGCAATTCAAGCCGCAAAAATCGGAAATTTTATCGAAGCAGAGCAAAAAATAGCAGATGCAGAAAATTCGCTGGTAAAAGCCCATCATTCTCAAACCAATATGCTAACGCAAGAAGCACAAGGAAATAACATGGAAATTACTCTACTGACAGTTCATAGTCAAGATCATCTAATGACGGCGATTACTTTTACAGATCTTGCGAAAGAGATCATTGATTTGTATAAAAAAATAGAAAGCTAATGAGGAGGAATCTCATGTTAGAAAAACTAGAAGGAAAGCTTATTGTATCCTGTCAAGCATTGGAAAACGAGCCACTACATAGTCCATTTATCATGGGCAGGATGGCTTTGGCTGCTCAACAAGGTGGAGCTGCAGGTATCAGAGCGAACTCCGTGGAAGATATCGAAGAAATCAAAAAGGTAGTTGACCTGCCGCTGATTGGTATTATCAAACGAGATTATCCAGATTCTGAAGTATATATCACAGCAACAGCAAAAGAAGTTTCCGAACTCTTGTCTACAAAAGCAGAAATCATCGCTTTGGACGCGACAAAAAGAAAACGTCCTCATAATGAAAAAATCGTTGATCTAGTAAAACAGATCCATGATGCGGGAAGAATAGCGATGGCAGATGTTTCTACTTTTGAAGAAGCGGTCACTGCTGAAGAAGTTGGGTTCGATATTATTTCGACGACGATGGCGGGATATACGGATTATTCTAAAAAAACCGATACTCCGGATTTTGATCTTTTACAAAAAATTATTGATCATTGTAAGGTTCCTGTAATTATGGAAGGACATACAGACCAGCCGGGGCAAGTAACTAAAGCATTGAAATTAGGCGCTTTTGCTGTAGTGGTCGGATCCATTATCACGCGACCTCAACTGATCACGAAACGCTATGCCGAAGCTGCAAAGAAAGCACAGGAGGACGAAACTCTTTGAAATTAATGAAAAATAAATTATTGATTTGCGATTTAGATGGTACTTTATTAGATGCCAAGGGAAAGATAGACAATGACAGCTTGAAAAAAATCAAAGAATTCTGTGAAGATGGCGGACATTTTGTGATTTGTACGGGACGCATGGACAGCGATATTCGATACGTTGAACAGCAGTTGGGTTTCCAAGGAGAATTTCGCATCAGTCAGAATGGAGCAGTCATTAAAAATACTCAGGATGAAGCAGTTTTTAATGAAAGTATTCCTAGCGAATATATTGCTTCTTTAAATCAAGCTATTTTTGGCATGAATTTGCGTACGGAAGTTTCTACTATGCAAAATCGTCTCTTTCCAAGTCCGAGAGATCCTGAAAACGTTGCTGAATTCGTTGATACTTCAATTGTAATTGAGAATCTTCCTGAATATGTCTTGCAGCACGCTGAAGAAATGATGATTTATCTGACTTTTGGGACAGCTAGCGACTTTGCGTTAATCAAAGAACGAATCGAAATGAATTTGGGGAAAGATAAGGTAGGAATCGTTCAAACAAGTCCATCTTCCTTAGAAGTGTTTTCTGAAAAAGTTTCAAAAGGAAATGCTGTGTCTTTTATCATGAAAAGATTAGCTATTTCTAGAGAAAATGTCTATGTGGCCGGGGATGCTGAAAGTGATGTCTCCATGTTTCAATTGACTAATCATGCGTATGCGGTCAGAGAAGCAGCCTCTGATATCATCCAACAAGCAGGACGATATCAGAAAACGGTCGGACACATCGTTGATGAAATCTATTCACATGCGAAAGGAATGAATTAAATTTGCGTATACTTTATATTCCTTTGGATGAGCGCCCTTGCAATGCTGTTTATCCAATAAAAGCGGCTGAAGTTTCACGAGAGGTTGAAATAATTTCTTTACCGATAGAAAAAATGGGGTATAAAAAAACAGCTGCTGATACAACTGAAATCTGGAGTTTTATTGAAGCAGAGATCTGTCAGTCAGATTATCTAGTGATTTCAGCAGAAATGCTTTTATATGGAGGATTGTTGCCTTCTAGATTGCATCATCTCACTCATGATGACTTGAAAAATTATGAAGTGAATCTTCGAACACTAAAAAAGAATTACCCAGAAAAGAAAATTTTCTTGTCAAATTTGATCATGCGCACGCCAAGATATAACAGTTCAGATGAAGAACCGGATTATTATGAGAACTATGGGGAAAGAATTTTTAGATATGGATGGCTATCAGATAAAAGGGATCGGGAAGAGCTGACCACAGAAGAACAGCAAGAATCAGAAATTTTAAAAAATGAACTTCCAAAAGAGATCATCCAAGATTATGAATTTCGTCGAAAATTTAATGTAACCGCTAATCTGATGAATATTCAACTAGTAAAAGAAGGAGTCATTGATTTCTTGAGTATTCCTCAAGATGACTCAGCTCCTTATGGTTACACTGCGATTGATCAAAAGAAAGTTTATGGAACGATTCAGGAGAATGGCTTAAAAGATAAAGTTATGGTCTATCCTGGTGCAGATGAGGTAGGGTTTACTTTATTAGCGCGTGCTTACAATGAATGGAAAAGAACAAAGCCAACAATTTTTGTCCAATATGCTTCGACTTTGGGACCAACATTGGTTCCTCTATATGAAGATCGTATCATCAATGAAAGCTTGAAGGCTCACGTCATGGCTGCCGGTATGCGTTTAGTTGCTGACGAATCAGAGGCAGATTTTGTTCTTGCTTATAACGTTCCCGGTAAAAAAATGCAAGAATCTTGGGATCAATTCATGAATAAAGATGTTACTTATGACAGTTATCGGCATTTGTTGACATTTGTCGATCAAATCGAACAGTTTATTCGTAAAGGAAAAAAAGTCGGGATTTGTGATAGCGCTTTTGCTAATGGCGGGGATTTAGAACTTTTACAACTGCTCGATCAAAAGAAGTTAGCGGAACAACTGATCTGCTATAAAGCTTGGAATACAAACTGTAATTCATTAGGGAGTACTCTTTCTGCTCTGTCTTTTGCACAAGACGAAATAGATAGTAATGCACTTAAAAATAATTTAGTTTCCAATATTTTTGAAGATGCTTTTTATCAGGCTATTATTCGTATGAATATAACAAAAAAGAAACTGCCTAGTATGGGTCTAAACTATTTTGACCTGAAAGACAAAGATAAGGAAGTTATGGATCAAATCCATACAGAAATGCTTTCACTGTCGAAAAAATATTTACAATACAGTTTTGCAAAGCAAAATTTTAACATACAGAAATTATCCTCACCATGGAATCGGATGTTTGAGATTTATTGTGATGTTATTGTTTTTTAGAGAAGGAGAGAAAAAAATGAATGATTCAAATCAACTGATTGATAAAATGCTGCTTTTTGCTAATAAGTTTTCTTCACAGCGCCATATCACAGCAATTCGCGATGGATTTGTAACACTGATCCCTGTAACGATCATTGCTTCCTTTTGGGTTCTTATTAATAATCTTGTATTGAGTCCAGCAAATGGGCTGCTTAGAAATATTGAGGGAGCAGCTAAATGGATGGATTTGGGAAATCAAGTTTATAATTCCACATTAGGTATTTTAGCATTATTGATCGCTATGACGATTGGGTATAAGCTGGCCGTCAGCTATGGAGAAGAAGGACTAGTTGGAGGAGTAGTGGGATTGATCTCATCGATATTGGTTTTACCTGCTCAAACGACACTAAGTGATATTGATGGGAATTCCGTCACAGCTGGAGCAGTTTTGACACAAACGCAAACAAGCGCGACTGGAATGTTCCTTGCTATTATTGCAGCACTTTTTTCCGTAACATTATTATGCAAATTTACAAAGATGGAACAGCTAAAAATAAAAATGCCAGAAAGCGTTCCGCCTTCTATCGCCAAATCATTCAATGTATTGATTCCCGCATTTTTAGTTACGTTGATTTTTGCCCTAATAGAAGTTTTAGTGGTTTGGGGAGCTCATACAGATTTGCCATCGTTGATCGCGAAATTTTTCCAAGCGCCATTAGTTGCTTCTTTTCAATCAATCGGCGGATTGTTGCTTTATGTCTTTTTAAGTAATTTATTATGGGCATTTGGCTTACACGGTACATTTATTCTTGGTTCTGTAGGAGAACCGATCATGCTGACAGCTTTACAACAAAACATGGATGCTTTAAAAGCTGGTACAGAAATGCCTAATATCGTAACGAAACCCTTCTTGGATGCTTTTGGCTGGATGGGCGGAGGCGGTATGCTGATTTGTCTAGTAATAGCTGTTTATATTGGTTCAAAACGTGAAGATTATCGCTCGATCACAAAAGTTGGTACGATTCCTTCTTTATTTAATGTAAGTGAACCTATGATGTTCGGTATCCCAGTTGTCTTTAATCCGCTTTTAGGTG